>JABLXP010000027.1 GCA_013178045.1 Bacillota bacterium | reverse complement strand
GTGACTTCACTCCTTTATGGGGTTTTCGGTTTGGTTACTTGAAAACTTCTCCAAATTGGGGTGAAGTCCTTTTTTATGGCCCTAAAATCCTTAGTAAATCAAGTGTTGGAAAATTGCAAAAGGCTCATTTATATATTTCGACCCAGATTCCTTCAATTCGTGTAACAAAAGTTTTAAAAAATATCATTACTGGTCAACATAGTCATAAAGTATTACTCTTATTCCAGGACTGCGATGCCGGGTAGTTGTCTACCTTCGAGAAATTCCAGTGAAGCACCGCCGCCGGTTGAAATGTGGGTAAACCGGTCAGCGTAATCGCTGACCGCGGCGGCCGTATCTCCTCCGCCGATGATGGTGGTTCCCGGGTTAGCGGCCATCGCTTGAGCAACGGCCTGGGTGCCTTTAGCGAAGACTGGTACTTCGAACACGCCCATTGGTCCATTCCAGAAGACCGTCTGAGCAGTGGCAAGAAATTCAGCGAAAGTCTGCCGGGTGACCGGCCCTATATCCAGGCCCATCCAACCGGCGGGAATCGCCTCCACCGGGACCTCTTGAATCGGACTTTTTCCGTTTATCTGCTCGCTTATAACCACATCAACCGGTAAGACGATCTTTTCCTTTGCGCGTGCTAATAGTTCCTGCGCATAGGTCAGCCGGTCTGGTTCGACGAGCGATTTACCGATCTCTAAACCCTTGGCTTTTAAGAAGGTGAAGGCCATCCCGCCACCTATTAACACATGGTCCGCCTGGTCAATCAGATTGTTGATGACGCCGATTTTATCGGAAATCTTAGCCCCGCCGAGGATCACGACAAAGGGGTGGGCCGGGTGCTTGGCCACCACGCTCAAGGCCTTGACCTCCTGTTCCAGGAGAAATCCTGCGGCACTGGGGAGGAGTCTGGCTACACCCTCAATCGAGGCATGGGCCCGGTGAGCGGCACTAAAAGCGTCATTAACGTAGCAGTCAGCCAGAGAGGCCAATTCGCGGGCGAAGGTAGGGTCGTTTTTCTCTTCCTCGGAGTAGAAGCGCAAGTTTTCCAATAATGCCACTTCACCAGGTGCAAGATCCGCTATCAGGGCGGCTACCGCTGGTCCAATGCAGTCATCGGCTTTGTATACTTTTTGGTTCAGTAATTCTTCTAAACGTTTGGCCACTGGGTCTAATTTTAACTGTGGAACCACCTTTCCCTCCGGCCGTCCCAGATGGCTGATCAGGATTACTTTTGCCCGTTGCTCGCACAGGTATCTGATGGTCGGCAGAGCGGTAACCAGCCGAAAATCATCGGTGATACGGCCGTTCTCCAGGGGAACGTTGAAGTCGACCCGAACCAAAACCCGCTTCTCCCGAACATCCATATTCCTCAGTGTACGCATAGGCATCCCCTTTCTAAATTATCGTATAGAAAAATTATCGTATAGAAAAAATGTTTAACTCTATAATACCAAATGTTAACAACACGAGGAAGCCCAAGAAAATTAACTCCGTTGACTAATGAACAAAACACCGGCGAACCGGTGTTTTGGGTTGATGGTATCTTGTTTTCTTATGGTTGGGCCGAATTCTGAGTTACCAGGTAGGAAATGGTTTGCACCGGCTGTTTAGGATTCGGCTGGCCGAAGAAATAGGCGTTGAGGGTATACTGTCCATCAGCAACTGGTGGAAGATTAGCCATAACAACATAGCTTTTTCCTGGTTGAAGAGTATGTTCCCAGGTGTTCTGGGTAAACATCCGGCCGTCGGACCAGCGCCAGACGACCTGGTCATTTTTAGTGAGTGTGAAATCTGCCTCCTGACCGGTATTAAAATTGAAGGTGATTGGTTCAGGCGAGATGTTTTCGATTAAAAGGGTAACTTGATTATTTTCCACGAACAATTGATAGTTAACTTTTCCATCCAGATAATTGAGCGGCATCAGATTGATCACCTGCTTGTCAGTGTCCAATAGCACCTTGGCGCCGAGAGACTCGGCCAGAAACTGAAGGGGTACAAAGGTGCGTTCTTCGACGATTTCCGGGGCAACGGATAGATCTACCAGCTGATCTCCGACCTGGACTAACCGGTTGTTGGCCTGAAAGCGGACTACTGTGTTCTGTTTGGTCACAACAATCGACTGCGTTTTATATTCCCAACTTACGCTGGCGGCTAAGGCTTCAGCCACGGGTCGCACTGGGGCTAATGTTTGTCCTTCTTTAATAATAAATGGGGCTACTTCCGTCTGGATGGGTTCGCCATTGACCAGGATTTGCCAAGTAGGAGGTTGGGTTTGAGCGGAGACTGATAACGCAAGGAACAGAATTAAACAGAGACCGGCGACCAATCTTACCGCGTGTGCCATGGGGATTTCCTCCTTAAAGTAAAGACAGTACTGTTGATGTCTAAAGTTTTGACGAAAAATCATGTGGAAATGTTCCCAGCGGTGATGATTATAGGGAACCAAGAGGATTCTTGGTAAGAATGGCGAAAACTATAACCTGTTTAATGATATTATTTGTAACTCCACAAATATTTATAAAGTGATTTGGAAAAATAAATATTACAAGTTACAGACTTCAGTATTTCAGCGTAATAGGAGGGAGAAGCGTTGGCTAGTCCAAACGTAAAAAATCTAAACGCGGCTAATTTCCGCAGTGAGGTCCTGGAAGCCCAGCAACCCGTCCTGGTTGATTTTTGGGCAGCCTGGTGTGGGCCCTGCAAGATGATTGCTCCGGTGATTGACGAGATCGCTAACGACTACGCGGGTAGATTAGTTGTCGGGAAGTTGAATGTTGACGAGAACAGACAGACGGCTCAGGAGTATGGAATTATGGGGATACCGACCCTGCTCCTCTTTAAAGGTGGTCAGCCGGTGGAGCGCATCATTGGTTATAAAAGCAAATCTGAACTATGCCAGATCATTGACCGGGTAATGTGAATCCTAGTAAGGCCATAAAAAATAAAAAGAAAACTTGGCTTGTGCCAAGGCTAGGCAGGCGGAAGCCTTATCAAGGGGGGCGGGGGATGGATCTGTTTTCGGTAAATCTCGAGAAGCACGCTTCTGTTCCGTTGGCTTATCGGATGCGCCCGCGAAGTCTGGATGAGTTTGTTGGCCAGGAACATATTGTTGGGCCGGGTAGATTATTAAGGCGGGCGATTGAGGCGGACCAAGTGCAATCGGCAATTTTCTACGGCCCTCCCGGTTCGGGGAAAACGGCTTTGGCCATGGTCATTTCTCAAGTTACAGCAGCAGAGTTTGTCCGAATTAATGCGGTCAGTGCCGGGGTTAGGGAGATCAAGGAAATCATTGATCAGGCCAGGGACCGGCTTAAGTACGAGCAGCGCCGGACAATTTTGTTCATTGACGAAATTCACCGCTTTAACAAGGCGCAACAGGATGCCCTGCTGCCGGCGGTGGAAAACGGGACCGTGGTTATGATCGGAGCCACCACGGAGAATCCGTTCTTTGAGGTTAACTCGGCTCTGCTCAGTCGTTCGCGTTTGTATGTCTTCCATCAGCTTAAGGACGAAGAGGTTGAAGAGATTGTCAAACGCGCGCTGCGGGATGAGGAACGGGGATTAGGGTTGTATACTATCCGGCTGGATGATGAGGCTCTCCAACACCTAATTCGGGCAGCTAATGGGGATGCCCGCAATGCTTTGAATGCTCTGGAAATGGCGGTTTTAACTACCCCGCCGGAAAACGGGGTTCGACAAATTACCCTGGCCATTATAGAAGAAGCCCTGCAGCAGCGGATGATCCCGTATGACCAGTCGGGGGATAACCACTACGACGCCATTTCGGCTTTTATCAAAAGTATGCGGGGCAGTGACCCCCAGGCCAGCCTGTACTGGCTGGCCCGGATGCTCAAGGCGGGCGAAGACCCGAAATTTATTGCCCGGCGGCTGATGATCCACGCCGCCGAAGACGTGGGACTGGCGGACCCGCGGGCGTTGCTGGTGGCCACCGCGGCGGCTCAGGCGGTGGAACGGGTTGGTCTACCGGAAGGGCGAATTATCCTGGCGGAAGCCGCTTTATACATCGCTCTGGCCCCCAAGAGCAATTCTGTGGTGATGGCGATTGATGCGGCGATGGATGCAGTCGAACGTCTCCCCAATGACCCTGTGCCCCCGCATCTCCGGGACGCCAGTTATCGAGGGGCCAAAGCTCTGGGGCATGGCCAGGGGTATAAATATCCCCACAACTACCCTGGTCACTGGGTTGACCAGCAGTACCTACCCGCAGGGTTACAGGGAATGAAGTTTTATGTGCCCTCTGATCAGGGGGAAGAGAAGGACATCAAACTGAGGCGGTAACCCCCCTGGAGGCTGTATGTTCGTTCGTTCGAACCAGCTAAAGTTAGGAGTTGAACCAAAAAGATGGTTAAACGTGTTTATCTCGACCACAGCGCGACTACTCCAGTCAGACCAGAAGTAGCTGAACTGATGATGACTTACCTGACCGACCGGTTCGGTAATCCTTCAAGCCTCCATGGATTCGGACGTGAAGCCAAAAAGGGCATCGAAAATGCCCGGTGGCAGGTTGCCCAGGTCATTGGCGCCGAACCTGAGGAGGTTATATTTACAAGTGGAGGAACAGAGGCAGACAACCTAGCGATCATCGGGACAGCCCTGGCCAACCAGGAAAAGGGTAAACATATTATTACCTCGAGCATCGAGCACCACGCGGTTTTGGACGCCTGCCGTTACCTCGAAAAGCAGGGCTTTCAGGTAACATACCTGCCGGTTGATGAAATGGGCAGTGTTAACCCGGCGGAGGTCGCTCAGGCCATTGCCGACCAGACCATTCTCATCTCGATCATGCATGCCAACAACGAGGTTGGGACCATCCAACCGATTGAAGAGATCGGCCAGATCGCCAAAGAAAAGGGGATTATTTTTCATGTGGATGCCGTTCAGACCTTCGGCAAAGTGCCGGTCAACGTCAACGCTTTGCAGGTGGACCTTTTGTCGGCTTCAGCCCACAAGATTTACGGTCCCAAGGGAACGGGCTGCCTGTATATTCGGCAGGGAACCAGAGTTGAGCCGCTCCTCCACGGAGGCAGCCAGGAACAAACCCAGCGCCCGGGGACCGAAAACACCGCCGGCATTATTGGCTTTGGTCTGGCAGCCGAGTTGGCCAGTCAGGAGATGGCGCAGAACGCGGCACACCTGACCCAGTTGCGCGAACGTTTGGTTAAAGGTATCACCGGGTCCATCGAAGATGTAAAACTGAACGGTCACCCGGTTCGCCGGGTGCCGGGGCACATTAACGTGAGTTTTCTGCATCTGGAAGGCGAGTCACTCCTGTTTGCTTTGGACATGGAAGGGATTGCGGCTTCCAGCGGTTCGGCTTGCGCGGCCGGGGCGATCGAACCCTCTCACGTCTTGACGGCCATCGGGTTACCGCCTGAGGTCGCCCAGGCTTCCGTGCGGATGACGCTGGGACGAGGAAACACCGTAGAGGATATCGACTACGTCCTCGAGGTCTTGCCGGGTATTGTGGAACGTTTGCGGCAAACAGCGTCTTTTAGTCGACAGGCGGCAAAATAAGTGATATACAGAAAATAAGTGGGTGGGAAAGTTGGTGGAGTGGGAATGAAGCCAAAACCCAGAGTGGTGGTGGCCATGAGCGGGGGAGTTGACAGTTCGGTCACGGCCTACCTGCTCAAACAAGAGGGATACGAAGTGATTGGGATGACCATGCAGCTCTGGCCGACCGCGGCTCCCGGGGAGGATGTCCCTGGCCGCTGCTGCTCCTGGAGCGCGACGGCTGATGCTCGACGGGTAGCCAATACCCTGGATATACCTTATTACGTGGTGAACTTTCAGAACGTGTTTGCGGATAAGGTAATCAACTATTTTTGTGCTGAGTATCTCTCAGGCCGGACCCCGAATCCCTGTATTGCCTGCAACCGGTACATTAAATTCGACCAACTCCTCAATCGGGCGCGCGCCCTCGGCGCGGAGTACCTGGCTACCGGTCACTACGCCCGGATCATGTTTGACCCGGAGCGGCGGCGTTACGTCTTACGCCGGGCGGTTGACCTGACCAAGGACCAATCTTATGTCTTATTCAATCTGACCCAGGTTCAGCTGGCCCATCTCCTCTTACCACTGGGCAGCTTGACGAAAAAGGAAACCCGGCGGCTGGCCGAGGCCAGCGGTTTGCCGGTGGCCAATAAACCGGAAAGCCAGGAGATCTGCTTTGTGACAGATAATGATTACAAGCGGTTTATTCGGGAGTATGCCCCTGACGATATAAAGCCCGGACCGTTTTTAGACACTGCCGGCAATGTCCTGGGGCAGCACGAGGGACTGCCCTTTTACACCATCGGACAGCGCAGGGGTTTAGGGATTGCGGCCGGGCGGCCGCTGTACGTTGTAGCCCTTGACGCGGCGCGGAATGCGGTGATCCTGGGCGAGGCCGATGAGGTCTATGCAACAGAACTCCTGGCGGGGGATGTAAACCTGATCCTGTTTGATGAATGGCCGGCTTCGCTCCAGGTGCAGGCCAAGATCCGTTATACAACCCGCCCGGCGCCGGCAACAATTACCCCGGCCGGGGATGGGCAGGTACGCGTGAGCTTTGCCCAGCCGCAGCGAGCGATTACCCCCGGGCAGGCGGTGGTGTTTTATCTGGAAGACCTGGTCGTTGGCGGTGGGACGATCGAAAGAGTATTTGATTAATTTTTTGTAAAATACGCTTTAATAAAGTGATAGAAACACAAGAAGCACCGTTTAGTCTTAACTTAACGGTGCTCCCTTTGTGTCAAATTTTAAAATAGTTGATACTCATGGCTTCTCGTACTTCGGCCAGCGTTTTCCGTCCTTCTTTTCTTGCGCGTCTGGTCCCGGTGATTAAAATATCGTCAACTTCATTAGGACGCTTCAGGTAGTACTCGCGACGTTCCCGCATCGGCTCCAGCAGGTTGTTGATGCAGGTAGCCAGGCGCTTCTTGCACTCGACACACCCGATTTTTCCTCCTTCGCAGGCCCCGCGGATTTCCGGTTCTAATTCCAGATTAAACGCTTTGTGATAGGCGTAAATCGTGCATACGTCCGGGTGGCCCGGGTCGGTTTTCCTGATGCGGCTTGGATCAGTCACGGCGTTCCGGACCCGCTCCTCGATGTCTGCTGCCTCGTCACACAGGTAGATGGCATTGTCCAGAGATTTACTCATCTTGGCGTTACCGTCAAGTCCGACCAGACGGGGAACCCGACTGAGCAGGGCCTCGGGCTCGACCAGCACGGGTCGGTCCGGGCAGTAAAGGCTGTTGAAACGACGCACCAGTTTCCGCGCGTATTCGATGTGGGGAACCTGGTCTTCCCCCACAGGAACGAGGTTAGCCTTACAGAACGTAATGTCGGCCGTTTGACTGACGGGGTAGCCTAAAAAACCATAAGTCAGGTCCTTATAACCTCGCTGGGCAGCCTCAGATTTGATTGTGGGATTGTGCCGGAGAACATTAACCGTTGTCAGCATCGAGAGGAAAACAGTCAGTTCCGCAATCTCCGGGACCATTGACTGCACAAAAATGGTTGTTTCTTTCGGGTCAATCCCCGCGGCCAGATAGTCGAGGGCGACCTGGCGGACATCACGGGCCAGGTTTTCTGGCTCCGCAAAATTGGTGGTTAGGGCCTGGACATCAGCGATAATTAAAAAAGTGTCGTAATCATACTGGAGCTGAACCCGGTTGGCCAGACTACCCGCGTAGTGCCCAAGATGAAGTTTGCCAGTTGGACGGTCACCGGTCAAAATTCGTCCTTTTTTCTTCTTCACGTTCATACCTCCAATCGCGAGTATTTTACCCTAAAAAAATCTCCCTGGCAAGTAAAGCAAGAGTGGTCTCTGCATTTTTTGTCAACTGATGGGCAATAATAGTAACAACCCAAATTTAAAGGAGGCGAAGCATGCCCAAAGGAAGGCAGCTGTTAGGTTTGCCGGTGATTGCTGTGGACAGTGGTGAAGTCCTTGGGCAGGTGGAAGAACTTCTGCTCGATACAGAGCACCGCAAACTGGCCGCTCTGGTGGTTCGAGAAGGCAGTTGGCTCAAATCCCCACAGATTATTCGTTGGCCGGATGTGCTTAGTGTTGGACGAGACGCGGTGACTGTCGCTGATCAATCTGTTTTGGAGGCGGGCAGCCGGGAGAATGCAGCTGGAGAGTTCCTGGAACACTCTGTCCAAAAATATACTGGGTTAAGGGTGGTAACCGCAGATGGAAATGACGTGGGAACCCTTGAGGATGTGGTGGTTGAACTACCTTCAGGACAGGTAAGCGGGTGGGAGTTATCTGACGGGTTAATTCAGGATCTGCTGAGCGGCCGGGTTTGTTTACTCCCGCAGGACATTCTTTCTTTTGGCAAGAATGCTGTGGTTGTCTCAGAACAGGTGAATAATTTGTGGAAAGTCGATCAGGGAAGGGGGACGAGTCATGAAGTGCCCGGTGTGCAATGGCGTTCAAACGGGTAAGATTGGACTTGATCAATACTATTGCTGGAACTGTTTTGTTGAGTTCAGCATCCAGAAAGATAGAGTGGAAGTATATGAAGTAGGTGAAGATGGTAGCTTATTGGCCTACTCACCCGCGGAGGAAGAGACACTGTCTCTTTAGTAAGTAGTAATCAGCCCATCACCAAAGGGGGTGAATGACTTTGTTGCGGAAAAGTTTTTGGCAAGGCCTGTTCGCTGGTGGCTTGATTGGAGCTGCTTTAAGCATGATGGTTGCCCCCCAGAGAAAACCAGGGATGACCAAAAGGATTATTGGTAAGTCCAAAAAGATGCAGGCGCGAGCCCAACGAGTTTTTAAGGAAGTAAAGGCTGGACTTAACGATTTAATGAAAAATTAGGTTTTGTATAACACTTTTGACATGGTGAAAAGCACGCCGCTTATAGCCCGGGGACGTGCTTTTTTATTACGATATTGGTGAGGAAACGCCGTATGTCTATCCTGACTAATCCAAAGATCTGGCGGGTGTTCTTGCTGATTGCCCTGGGGTTGACGACACTCTACTTTCTGTATCTCGTCCGCTCTATCCTGCCCCCTTTTGCGTGGGCGGTTGTGCTGGCCTATCTGCTTAATCCACTGGTAGTGCTCCTGGAGTGTCACGGTATACCGAGAATGTTTGGCATTCTGCTGATCTACCTCGGTCTGGCCGCCTTGGTGGTTCTTTTGGTTACTGTTGGTTTACCAACAATGTCGGATGAGATCGACGAACTGGTATCAGTGCTGCCTCATTACACCCAGCACGCGCAGGATCTAGTGCAAAATGCCCAGAATGAATACGCGCAAGCTCCTCTACCCCACTCGGTCCGGGAGGCGATTGACCAGGGAATCGAACGGGTGCAGGTGACGATCATTCAGGTTTTACGCGATTTAGTTCAGGGGATGATCGGCCTTTTTTCTGGGGTCCTGGGCCTTGTTTTAGTCCCGTTCCTAGCCTTTTACATTCTCAAGGATGTAGAACTGATTAAAAAGAAATTAATTTCTCTGTTACCCAAAAGCTGCCGCGGAGATATCCTGACCATCTGTCAAGAGATTGACCAGGTTCTGAGTAGTTTCATCCGCGGACACTTAATGGTTTGCTGTCTGGTCGGCGTTTTAACTGGCGTCAGTATGTTTTTGTTGGGGGTAAAATTTTCCTTGATTATTGGCCTGATAGCAGGCATAGCGGATTTGGTTCCATATATTGGACCAATTATAAGCGCGATCCCGGCGGTGGGTTTGGCAATGCTGCAGTCGCCCCTGCTGGCCGTTTATGTTGTCATCGTCTTTATTGTGATCCATCAGATTGAAAGCAATGTGATTACCCCCAAAATTATGGGGGATTGCGTAGGGCTGCACCCACTGGTGGTTGTTTTTGCTCTGCTGGCAGGGGGGCATTTGTTGGGAATTGTCGGTCTGCTTCTGGCCGTGCCCGGGGTGGCGGTGGTCAGAGTGGTGGCCAATTATTTCTATCAAAAGATACTCAATACTGAGTAAGGAAAAGGGGACAGGCTACTTTTTTCTCTTTAAAAAGTAGCCTGTCCCCTTTTCCACCAAAAACGCGTAAATGTTGACAAAAAAATAGCGGTTGTGTATAATTTAACCAATTTCTGAACAGTGTTGAAGTTAACCCCGTTAAAGGATCACATAACCTCTCGTCCCTGACCGGGGATATTCTTTGGTTGAGGAACGGGAGGTTATTTGTTCGAACGTATTATTGTGTAAACGCTCAGGAAATAATGTGGGTATCTTAAGTATCAGGCAAGAGGAGGAAAAGCAAGTGCTGTCGGGCAACGAAATCCGGGATCTGTTCCTCAAGTATTTTGCGAGCCAAGGACATACTATTGTCGCTAGCTCGTCGTTGGTGCCGCACCAGGATCCTACTCTGTTATTTACCAATGCGGGGATGAACCAGTTTAAAGACGTGTTCCTGGGTCTTGATCAGCGACCTTATCGGCGGGCCACTACCGCGCAAAAGTGTGTCCGGGCGGGCGGCAAGCACAATGACCTGGATACAGTAGGGCGAACTGCCCGTCACCACACGTTCTTTGAGATGCTGGGGAACTTCTCATTTGGTGACTACTTTAAAGAGGACGCCATCCGATTCGCCTGGGAATTTCTGACCGAAGTAATCAAGCTGCCAAAAGACAGGCTGTGGGTGACCATTTATCTGGACGATGAGGAGGCTTTTCAACTTTGGCAGAAGGTGGCCGAATTACCCCCCGAACGGATTGTCCGCCTGGGCGAAAAGGATAACTTTTGGGCTATGGGCGATACGGGCCCCTGTGGGCCTTGTAGCGAGATTATCATTGACCGGGGAGAAGACCGGGCTTGTCAGGCTCCAGAGTGTGCCCTGGGCAAATGTGATTGCGACCGGTGGCTGGAGATCTGGAATTTGGTGTTCATGCAATATAACCGCGACGATAGCGGGATGATGACCCCCTTGCCCAAACCCAGTATCGACACAGGGATGGGCTTGGAGCGGATCACCTCAGTTCTCCAGAATGTCGACAGCAACTTTGATACTGACCTGCTCCGCCCCTTGATTTCTTTCGTTGAAGGACTGACTGGCCAACCTTATCACCGCGACCAGCGAGGTTTTCCCTTCCGGGTGATTGCTGATCACGCACGGGCCTGCACATTTCTCATCAGCGACGGCGTTTTACCCGGTAATGAGGGGCGGGGCTACGTTCTGCGTCGAATTTTGCGGCGGGCGGTTAGATTTGGTAAAGTGCTTGGGCTAAATGCTCCTTTCCTGTATCAGTTGGCGCCGGTCGTTGGCGAGATGATGGGTGGGGCTTATCCGGAAGTACGGGAAAAACAGGAATATGTCCAGAAAGTAATTAAAATGGAAGAGGAACGCTTCCACGAGACCCTGCATGAGGGCATGAAGGTGGCAGGTGACATCATCCAAAAGGCAAAAGCCGAAGGCCGCAGGGAAATTAGCGGCCAGGAAGCCTTCTTGCTCTACGATACTTACGGGTTCCCGCTTGATTTGATGGAGGATATCGCGGAAGAGAACGCCCTGGTGGTTGATAAAGATGGTTTCGATCAGGCCATGGAGGTGCAACGCCAGCGGGCCAGGGCGGCCCGCCAAGACATCAAGGCGTGGGACCTGGCTATTAGTCTGGCCAGTCTCCTGGAAGAATGGGATGCCACCAGGTTTGTTGGCTATGAAACAACTGAGGCCGGGGCGACTGTACTGGCGATCGTGCAGGACGAAACAAAAATCGATCAGGTGCAGGTTGGCGGTGAGATTGCCGTCTTACTTGACCAAACGCCATTTTACGCTGAGAGTGGCGGCCAGGTGAGCGATACGGGTTACTTGCGCAGTGCGGTTGGCGTGGTGCGAGTGACAGACACCCAGCGCCTGCTGGATGGTAAGGTGCTCCACTTTGGCCAGGTAGTTGAGGGTAGCTTGAAGGTGGGAGACCAGGTGCAGGTCATCGTCGACCGGGAACGCCGGTTAGCGATCGCGCGCAATCACTCGGCGACACACCTTCTGCACCGTGCCTTGAAAAACGTGCTGGGTGACCACGTTAACCAGGCGGGCTCTCTGGTTGAACCTGGGCGCTTACGCTTTGACTTTTCCCACTTTTCCGCGGTTTCTCTGGAGGAATTAAGGCGGATCGAGGCGGAGATAAATACCCATATTTTAGCGGGTTTACCGGTAGAAACGAAAGAAATGCCTTTAGACGAGGCCAGGAAATTGGGAGCAATTGCCCTCTTTGGCGAAAAATATGGGGATATCGTCCGGGTAGTCAAAATGGGGGATTACAGCACGGAGTTATGTGGGGGTACCCACGTGACTAATACTGCCACGATCGGTTTGCTGAAGATCGTCAGCGAGGGGGCGATTGGAGCAGGGCTCCGGCGGATCGAAGCGGTGACCGGGCAGGGAGCACTGAGTTTTCTCAATGAACGGCTGGATGTGCTGGCTGAAGTGGCCCAGGTGCTCAAAACCCCTCCCCTGGAAGTAGCGAAGCGTGTCGAGGTGTTACAAGCAAGCCTCCGAGAGAAAGAACGCGAAATCGCTGTGCTGCAAGGGAAACTGGCGCGGTACGAGGTGCAGACTTTGCTTGATCGGGTGGTTGAGGTTAATGGGGTGAAAGTGCTGGCTGCCGACGTCAGGGTCTCCGATGCCGAGGCCTTGCGGTCGATGGCCGATCTGGTTAAAGACCGCTTGGGTTCCGGGGTGGTTATTCTCGGCACTCCGGTTGGGGATAAAGTAAGCTTTGTGGCCATGGTGACCAAAGACTTGATGGGGCGTGGGGTTCATGCTGGCCAGATTATCCGTGAAGTCGCCAAAGTTGCCCAAGGAGGTGGCGGTGGCCGACCGGACATGGCTCAGGCAGGTGGTAAAAACCCGGCCAAGCTGGATGAAGCCCTGCGCAAAGGGCTCGAAGTGGTGGCGCAGCAAATCCAGCCAGTGGCATAAATTATTTTTCAAATCTATGGGAGGATATCCCCAAGCAGCCGGCGAATAGAGTAATAGTAACAAGTACAGTCTAACTACCGGGGGTGATTAGCATGCCAAATGAATCCTTTGAAGAAACCATGATGTTTAAAGTGAAAGCAGAGGATGTCGTGGCGGCCCGGGACATACTGATTAATGTTTATGAGGCGTTGCGTGAGAAAGGTTACAATCCCATCAATCAATTGGTCGGTTATCTGCTATCGGGTGATCCCGCTTACATAACCAGTCATAAATCGGCCAGAACCCTGATCCGGAAAGTTGAGCGGGATGAACTGCTGGAAGAACTGCTGAAGAACTACCTGCTCAAATAAATTTCCTGCTGGCAATTGAGTTTGAGCAGATCATAACCTCATGCCCTGGCGTGAGGTTTTTCTGCATCCAACTAAAAGGAGCGTTATTTCAGTGAACCAGGTTCAATTAGGCCGTACGGGTTTATCTGTGTCGAAAATCTGCTTCGGTGCCCTGACCATTGGTCCTCTGCAGGCCAATTTGCCAGTGCGGGCCGGGGCGGCGGTGATTCGGTACGGGTTGGAGTACGGGATTAACTTTATTGACACCGCTGAACTATACGGCACATATGCTTACATCAAGGAGGCATTACGTGGATGGTCCAGCCCCGTGGTGATCGCTTCCAAATCTTACGCCTACACGCGAAAGGATATGGCGGCCAGCCTGGAGAAAGCCAGGAGGGGAATGAACCGGGACGTGATTGAGATTTTCCTCCTGCATGAGCAGGAGAGTGCGCTGACTTTACGCGGCCACCGACCAGCCCTGGATTTCCTCCTGGAGGCGAAAACCAGGGGACTGGTCAGGGCAGTCGGCATTTCGACGCACACTGTAGCGGGTGTTGAGGCCGCGGCAGCCATGCCGGAGATCGATGTTATTCACCCGATATTCAACCAGGCCGGCCTGGGCATCCTGGACGGGACACGTGAGGACATGTACGCCGCCATCATTCAGGCCTGGCGGGCTGGGAAAGGGATTTATGCCATGAAGCCGATCGGTGGTGGCAACCTGATCGCTGACGCGGAAAACGCCCTGCGCTACGTCCTAAACCAGCCGGCCATCCATGCTGTAGCGGTAGGGATGAAGACGGTGGCGGAAGTGGAGATGAACGTTGCCATTGCCGAAGGGCGACCGGTACCCGCGGCGGTGCGGCAGCGGGTGAATCAAGAACGACGATGCTTGCATATTGAGGACTGGTGCGCGGGTTGTGGAACCTGTGTTGATACCTGCCGGTATGCCGCCCTGGCCGTAGTTAACGGGAAACTCCAGGTTGACCCGACGAAATGCCTCTTATGTGGGTATTGCGGCGCCGCTTGTCCACAGTTTTGCATTAAGATTATCTAAAGCGAGGTTAAAGGAGTAGCTCATGCGGATTATGGGTTTGGACCTTGGGAGTAAAACCATTGGGGTGGCCATCAGTGATCCCCTGGGTTGGACGGCCCAAGGATTAACTACCTTAACGCGGACCGCCGAGCCGGGAAATGACCTGGAACGTCTTAAGGAGTTGATCATCCAGCACCAGGTGGAACAGGTGGTGGTTGGTCTGCCCAGAAACATGGACGGTTCGTACGGACCCCAGGCAGAAAAGGCCAGGCAATTCGCCGCCGAATTAGCAGAAGAGTGCCAGTTGCCAGTTACGCTTTGGGATGAACGTTTATCCACCGTAGCGGCAGAACGGGCTTTGTTGGCCGGTGATGTATCGAGGCGAAAGCGGCGCCAGGTGATCGACAAGATGGCGGCGGTGCTTATCTTGCAGAACTATCTGGATCGACAGCGTTAGGTAAGAATTGCAACCTTTTGCATATTCTTGATAAAAGACGGCAATAATGATCTAGCGTAATGGTTGACAATACCTGTTAACTAAGATACAATGACTTATGATTTTAAGGAATTGAGGTGAATTAAGTGACAGATAAGCATGATTGTGATTGTGGCTGCCTAGAGGAGGAAAACATCATCGTCTTGGTAGACGAAGAGGGCGCAGAACATGAGTTTCAAATCATTGATACGATTGAGGTTGATGGAGAGCGCTACGCCATCCTCCTGCCCACTGATGAAGAGGATGATGAAGCCATTATTTTAAAGGTGGGCACTGATGAGCAAGGCAACGAAGTCTACTATGAGATCGAAGACGATGAAGAGTGGGAAAAAGTAGCGGATGCCTGGCAGGAAATGATTGAAGAAGAGGAAGTTTAGCTTTCGGAAATATATATGTATATTTTATTTTAGGAGCTCTGGAAACAGAGCTCTTTTAATTTTAATTTAGATTATTCTCGACACCTGACAAGAAATCAGCAGATTTTTGATGGATTAAAATTCCAGGAGATTGGCAGGGAAATACTGGCTATCGCCGAAATGAGATCTTGTTTTTATGAATCAAGGAGGTTGAGTAATTTGGCCAGGCTGAAGATGAATTCAACCATACTCTTAATCTTGATCTGTTCAATTGTGGGGTTAGGCACGGGAGTTGGTTTTGGTCTGGCCAGCAGTTTTACGGTTAAGGACGATCAGATCGTCCCCGGGATAGTGATCGAGGGCATTGCGGTTGGTGCAGAAAACCGGGAGGAGGTCCAGCGACGACTGCAGGCTTTAGGAGATGAACTGGTCAATCGTCACCTAATTCTGGTGCTGGAAGGCAAAACCTGGGAGATCAGCCTGCGTGAACTTGGGGTCACGGCCGACGTGCCGGGAACGGTCGAGGCGGCTTATCAAATTGGTCGGCAGGGCTCAATCTGGCAGCGGTGGCATGATATTCGCGAAGCCCAGCGAACCGGGAAATACCTTTCTCTGGAGTTGGTTATCGATGAACAGGTGATAGGAAAAGCCATTCAAGCGTTGACCAGGGACTTTGTCACAGCCCCGGTTGATGCCAACTTCCGCGTGTTGAGAAATGATACGGTTGAGGTAATTCCAGAGAGGCCAGGCCGAGAAGTGGATCTGCGTGATGCTGTGGCTCAGGTTAAAGCGGCTTTGCCGGGGATTAAACAAGGAGCTAAAAAACAGATTAGTTTACGCCTGGTTGAGGTACGCCCGAGTCTGACGGCGACCGAGGTAAACAAACTGCAAATTAACCGGTTGTTATCACAGTATACGACTCAGTTTGATCCCACCAACACTAACCGAACTTATAACATCAAAGTAGCGGCTGACGCGCTGAATCAGCAACTGATTAAGCCCGGGGAGACCTTTTCCTTCAACGCTGTTGTGGGGCCGCGCAGTCAGGAGGCTGGCTATAAGGAGGCCCTGGTGATTGTCAAGAACGAGTTTGTTCCGGGTATTGGCGGTGGGGTCTGTCAGGTTTCTACAACTTTATACAACGCGGTGCTGCGGGCCAATCTGCCGGTTGTAGAGCGGAGCAACCATTCACTGCCGGTGACTTATGTACCCGCAGGGTTGGATGCGACGGTTACTTACGGTGGTCGAGACTTGAAGTTTGCGAATAATACCGATGGGCACTTACTGCTGCGCACCGAGGTGAAGAAAAATACCCTGACAGTCAAGATTTTTGGCAGTGTGGCGGTGAAACCAGAAGTCCAGATTATTAATACCATCATCAAGAAATTTAAACCCCAAGTCATTTATAAAGAGGATCCAACGCTGGCGGAAGGGAAACAAACAATCGAGCAGAAGGGCCTTGAGGGCTACCAGACCCAGGTTTACCGGGTGGTTAAGGTGCAGGGACAGGAAGTGAAACGGGAGTTGATCTCCACGGATATTTACCAGCCGGTTGAGCAGGTGGTCTTGATTGGTACCAAGAAGGTTAGCCAGCCTGAGCCAAAACCAGCTGATAATTTACCACCAGTTCAGTCACCGCAGGATACATCACCAGGAAAAGAGCCAGGGGCTGTTTCCCCTGGCGGCACAAATCAGACTGGGCAAATCCCGAATGGTCAAACTCAAGGGGGGCAATCACCGGGAGGACAATCCCAGGGAGGAGAATCTCAAGGGAGGCAACCCCAGAATGGTCAACCCCAGGGTGGGCAAACTCAGCCAGGCCAGCCCCCAGATTCTCAACCCTTACCCCAAAACAATTCGAGTGGGTCATAAGGGAAACCAATCCGTGATTTTTTTCTGAGCAGTTTCGGTGATCTCACGATAAAGACTTCTCCCAGCTGCGTCCATGGCCACCACGAAGGGTCCAAAATTTCGCACTTCAAAAGCCCACATTGCTTCGGCCATACCTAATTCTGGCCAGGTGACTCCGAGCACCTTCTCGACACTTTGGGCCAATTTAACGGCACAACCGGGGGCAGCCTGAAGATAAGCCATGCCGTGATCAACAAAAGTTTGCTGTGAGTATTCCCCCATACCCCCTTTACCAATAATTAACTTAACGCCTATTTCGGCAACTAACTTGGCAAAAGGCTCCATCCTCATTGAGGTAGTTGGCCCAACCACCACCATTTCCCAGCCTTCATCACGTTTTTTCACCACTGGTCCGGCATGAAAAAGCACGCCACCCTCAAGATTAACTGGCAACATACCGCCTTCGGAAATAATTGTTCTCATCTTTAAGTGAGCCATATCCCGCGCTGTATAAACAAGACCATTAAGATAGATTATGTCTCCAACCTCTAATTTTCGTACCATTTCAGCCTTTAACGGTATTTCCCATCTCACTGTTTTCATGCTCCCTGCCCTCCTACCAGCAAAGTTTCTACTCGCCCATCAGGGTAAAATCGCAATCCGCCTCGACGCGCCACCCAACAATGGAAGTTCACCGCTACGGGTGCAATCGCCGTATGAGTTGATGCCCAACCAATCTTGACTGCCAGCGCAGTCGTTCGGCCACCTGTCCCCGCCGGCCCTATACCGAGCTGATTAATTTTTTCGAGTAACTCCTCTTCCAATGCAGCAAATAAAGGATCGGGGTGGCGATCCCGCCAGTCCCTAACACTGATCGCTTTACGACTTAATTTGGCTGCCACGTCAATTTGTCCGCCAATACCTATCCCCAGACCAATCGGGGGGCAAGGAATACCGCTGGCCCGCAAAACTGTGTCTAAAATAAAACGCTTCAGACCGGAAAAATTTTTCCCCAGCTGTTCAGTTGTGAACACCTTGACGGCGTTAGCCAGTTCAGCTCCACAACCTTTAAAGCTGATCCAAACCTCAACATAGTCCAGGCCGGGGATAAATTCATATTCAAAGTTTGGCACCGCTTCACCTGAGTTATCCCCGTTATTGGCGCGCGTTAATGGATGCACAATACTTGGTCGTAAGTAGCCTTCTTTAGTTGCAGAGATTAAGGCTTCTGAAAAAATTGCTGGGAGATCAATTTGGAAGCTATTACCAAAACGTACATATACAGTAGGATAGCCAGGGGATTGACAAACAGGTTTATTAACCTCTCCAGCCAGAGCAACATTCTCCATCATTGCTTCCAACATATTGCGCGCACGTTCTTCCGTCTCGCCTTCTCTGGCTTTTTTTAGTAATTCCAGACAATCCGGTGAAATGCTTGTACAAACTCGTCTAATTAATTTGTTAATTTCACTTCTAACCTGCTCCAGTTCTAAACCCATATAACCTCCTCCATTTCATTATGGCTTTCGGTATAGTTTCGATAACCGTAAGACTTATTCCTGCCAGGTGGTAATAATTTAACTTTGGATAATCCTCTTCTAAATTGCAAAAAGCTCCGAAATATTACCCAGAGACTCGAGGCGTATAACTTTCTCTACCAGGCGGTTCCTTTGTTCTTCCGGTAACAAGTCTGCTGTCAGCAGGTGGAACTTAGTGACTGTTTCCTCGAAGGTAAATGGATTTTCTGGGTCCCCCTTTGGGAAATCTATCCGCTTGACCAGTGTTTTACCATCCTTAGTAGTAATTTCCACCTGCTGAGTCCACTGATTAGGATTGGCTTGATATTGCTTCTCGATTTCTTCATCCACCACCACATCTACGCGCTTCATAAGTGCCTGCACTTCCGGATTGTTGACGGTATCCTCACGGAACTGCCTGATTCCGACCTCGCCGTAGTACAATGCCGCCGACACGCAGTAAGGCAAACTGAACTTGGCACCATAAGGGGTTTTCGGTTCCTTGTTGCCAACCAGGTTCTCAGCCACTGAATATACTTTAAGCATGATGTTTTTTACGTCCTGGAATTTCACGCCGGTTTCCTCGATAATTTTTTGAGTCGCGTAGATTGACGGGTGAGTGTGTTTGCAGGACGGATAGGGTTTAAAAGAATTCTCGAGGATTTTAAACGGTTTGCCAAGGTCTTTGGTAAGAACATCGAAATTAGGCTCGGGGGCTACCGCTCGAATAAATCCTTTTTCGCCCTCCAGGATTCGGGTGGCGGCAGTGTAACCGTTCTTTGCCAACTGAGCGGAAATAATCCCGTTGACGCAGGCCTTTCCAGTGTGAAGAAATTTACTCATTGCCCCGTCGCTCAAGAACTCCCAGAGGCCAGCGGCCTGGGTACCAGCCGACCCGAAAGCGTGTACTGTCTGGTCGGGAGTCAATCCCAGGATGTTGGCGCAGGTGGCTGTAGCGGCAAAAGTCCCTACAGTACCAGTCGTGTGCCAGTAGAAGTATGATGAAGGGTTGACAGCCAAGCCAATGCGGGCTCCAATATCGTACCCGGCGACAACCGCGGTGATGAAGGAGCGCCCGTTGATTTTATTGACTTGCCCAAGAGCAAGGGCGGCGGGAATTGTAACAACAGCCAGATGAATGATGGCGGCATTGTGTACGTCGTCCATGTCTAGAGCGTGGCCGAAGGCTCCATTAACCAGGGCGGCCTGGAGGAGACTGGCCTGGGGAAAGCCGGGAGTAACCAGGTTGCAGCCGGTTCCACCCATGATTTCCGCGGCAGTTTTCGCCATAATTTTACTGGAAGTTTCTACTGATCCTGCCAGAGCCACCCCGAGATGGTCAAGAAGGCATTGTTTGGCTGCCAGGACCACATCTGATGGGAGATCCTCGAACCTGAGTCCAGAAGTAAAATTGGCTAAGGTTTTCGTGGGCATGTGATCAGTCCTCCTTTAAGATTTTTTATCACTAATAGAAAAGTAGCAAGAATTATGCCATGTGTTTCTGCCATTGAACAAACTCCTGTTGTTATAATGTGGCTATAATTCTGAACAATTCCGTGTTAAAATTATGTTAAAATTAATTTAGATAATGAACAGGGAAGTTAAGTGGCAAGTTAACCAATATGACCAATCTAAAACTGCGTCTCAACAAAACCACGACTAAAGGCGAACTCACTCCTGAAATCAAGTATAGTGAGGTGGTATTTTCTTACCTGGTCCCCATACTCTGTCAGGGGAAAAATGACTTCAACCATATCGAACAGTTTCGGGAAGATGATTTTTTGCCTTATCCCTAGATGTAAAAACGGTCCCTTCAAGCCCATATTGCCTCAGTGTTTTGATTCGGGTGGGTTAAAATATGCGGTTTTTTGCGGATTCAGATAATATTCAATGAATATTCAATGACTGTTTATTTTTTGAACAGGCTGTTTATTTTTAAATTATTTTTAAAGATGATGAGTGTTCATTTTATATACGTCATTGCATAAGCCGGGCAAATATTCCTGAGAAATAAGGTCAAAGGAAACCAATGGCTAGACAAAAATAATGGTACAAATCTTGCTTACCATTAAATGCTAGAAGAAAATGCTAGAAGGCAAAGATATCCCAACATTGCAAAAAACCCTGTACCAATATGCCTAACAGTAATGCTAAGGTGAGTGGAATTTTGTTTTGAATTTGTTTTTGTTTTTACAGTTGATGGGGCAAATAAGGGGAGGGGGTTACTCTGAGAACAGATATAGTGATCCTATTACCTGGTCCGCTTTGTCCTAAGACAGCCCTTGATTTACCTGACAATATACGAATACTTGAGGCAGCTCTTGATGAAGCAGCAGCCATGGCGCGAGAATTAGAAAGACAAGGCGTTGAGGTGATCATCAGCCGAGGAGGGACGGGGGAAGCCATCCGTAAAGCGGTAACTATTCCAGTAGTAGCAGCGGAAGTGACTTCTTTTGACGTATTAGAAACAATATGGGGGTTAAAGAAAGAATTTCCAAGCCTTAAGCGAATTGGGCTGATGAACTTTGGGAAAAACCGTTACGATACAGTAAAAATGAGTGAGATTGTCGGACTGTCGATTGAACAGTTTTGGTACGAATATGACGAAAATCATTGCAATCTGGCTGAGCGTGTTCGGGAGGCTTTTAGTAAAGGAATCAGGACCATTGTCGGTGGTCTTTTGACTGTTCAATATGCTAAAGAATTGGGAATGCACGGGGTAGTCCAGCAGATTGGCAGGGAAACAACACTGCAGGCAGTCCAGAAGGCTTGCGAAATTGCGGACATCCGCCGAAGAGACAGGGAAAAGGCGGAGCGCTTACGGGCGATTCTTAATTTTATCCATGAGGGTGTTGTGTCAGTTGACCATAATGGGGTGGTGACTTTATTAAACCCGGCAGCAGAAAAAATCTTTAATATACGAGCGGACGAAGTGATCGGCAAACCTTTGTCCGAAGTTTTTCCCGACCATAGCTGGGAGGAGGTAATAAAAGACGGCAAAATTCAAATCAATCGACTTCACACAGTAAGAAATGTACAGATTGTAGTTAACCGGATTCCCATCATAATTGATCAGACAATCTTAGGGGCGGTCTCAACTTTTCAAAAAGTAGACAATCTGCAGAATGCCGAACAGAAGATCCGAAAGGAACTGTATGCAAAAGGTTTGGTGGCTCGATTTAGGTTCGAGGACGTCATCGGGCGGAGCCTGGCTATTAAGAAAGTAATTAAGAGGGCTAGACTATATGCCCAAACGGATACCACGGTTTTGATCAGCGGGGAGAGTGGCACGGGGAAAGAAGTGTTTGCGCAGAGTATCCATCAGATTAGCAGCCGCAGAGAAGGCCCGTTTGTCGCCGTAAACTGTGCCGCCCTGCCAGAGACCCTTTTAGAGAGCGAACTCTTTGGCTATGAAGAGGGTGCGTTTACTGGGGCCAAAAGAGGCGGGAAAGCAGGGATGTTCGAGTTAGCCCATAACGGCACAATTTTTCTGGATGAAATCGGAGAGATGCCTATTAGATTACAAGCACGCCTCCTCCGGGTTATCCAACAAAAAGAAGTCATGCGAGTCGGTGGGGAAAAAATGATCCCCGTTAATGTCAGGATCATCGCGGCTACAAACCGGGACCTTTGGCAAGCGGTTGAACACGGCGAGTTTCGGGAAGACCTGTATTATTGGATCAACGTATTAAACTTAAGGCTCCCGTCGTTACGTGAACGCCCGGAAGATATCCCAATGCTAATAGAATATTTTATTGATAAGTATAGTCGGCGCTATAATAAAAAGATACAACGGATTCCCGAATCGATTATGAATCGCCTGACCAGCTACCACTGGCCGGGGAACGTGCGGGAACTGGAGAATTTTACCGAGAAACTGGTTATTCTGAGTGGTGAAGTCACTACTGTAGGGGAGCTTGTCGATGAACTCTTTCACCGGAATAGGAGTGAAACTATGGTTTCCACTCCAGAAAAACTAGATGATGTGCCGGTAATCCGGGTTAAGGTCAGACCACTTAATGAGATGGAGGATGAAATTATTCAGCGGGTTCACGAAATGGTCGGAGGAAATAAGTCTGAGGTTGCCCAGTTGTTGGGCATTAGCCGGACGACAGTTTGGAAAAAAACAAAAAACTTAAGTTAGGATTGCTGAGGACAGATTGGTTACTTTAATAGTAATGCTGTTAAGAAAAATTATTTAGTTGGAGAAACCCGATTTTCTTACTTAGTATGAGCCTTTTGCAATTTTCCAACACTTGATTTACTAAGGATTTTAGGGCCATAAAAAAGGACTTCACCCCAATTTGGAGAAGTTTTCAAGTAACCAAACCGAAAACCCCATAAAGGAGTGAAGTCAC
>JABLXP010000026.1 GCA_013178045.1 Bacillota bacterium | reverse complement strand
GTGACTTCACTCCTTTATGGGGTTTTCGGTTTGGTTACTTGAAAACTTCTCCAAATTGGGGTGAAGTCCTTTTTTATGGCCCTAAAATCCTTAGTAAATCAAGTGTTGGAAAATTGCAAAAGGCTCATTTATGTATTTAGGGACGCCTCTTGGCGCCCCTATTCTGCTGAAATCAGATAATAATATAATGGCTGGCCTCCGTAATGCAGCTCCACCTCACAGTCTGGAAAGTCCGCCTGGACAGTGCGCTTCAGTTCCTGGGCGTCTTCCAGCAGAACATTCTGACCATAATAAATAGTAATCATCTCACTGCTCTCATCAACCATTTTACTGATTAGGGTCCTGGCCGCTTCTGAAACATCTCCATCAACTACCGCGATTTCCCCGTCAACCATCCCAAGGATGTCACCAGTGTTAATCACCAAGTCCCCGATCTGACAGTCACGTACCGCGTAAGTAATCTCCCCTGACTTGATCTGCTTGATGCTATCCAGCATCATTCGATAATTGTCGTCCAGTTCGGCTTCTGGGTCAAACGCAATCAAGGCAGCGATTCCCTGCAGAATACTCTTAGTGGGAACAATAACAACTTCCTTATTCACTAACGACCTGGCCTGTTCAGCCGCTAAAACAATGTTATTGTTATTGGGCAGTACGATGACTTTATCAGCGGTCACCTGATTCACTGCGGAAACTATTTCTTCCGTACTCGGGTTCATCGTTTGACCACCTTCAACGATCTGGTCAACCCCCAAACTCCTTAAGAGCTCAATTAATCCGTCCCCCACGGCTACTGCCACCAGGCCGATCAATTTCTGCCGTTCAGCCGTCCCGGCTGATTTAAGCGGAACCATTTGATCGTTCAAAAACTCTCGGTGCTGTTCCTGCATATTATCAACTTTAACCTGATGCAAAGTCCCCCTGCTCAAACAGTACTCCAGAACTTGCCCCGGATGATTGGTATGAACATGAACCTTGATCATTTCACTCGTCCCCACCACCAGTAAGCTGTCGCCAAACCGGCTTAAGTCCACCTGCATCTTTTCCAGAGGAAGCTGCTGCCCCTTGATAATTACCTCTGTACAGTATTGAAACGCCATTTCTTCAGTCACCGGTTTGGTAGGAATTGGTGCCTCAACAAGCTTTGGTGCAATATCCTTGACAACTGGCAGACGGGCATCTTCCCCAAGCAGGGCTTGTTTGGCTCCCTTTAAGATCAGCATTAAACCCTGCCCTCCCGCATCAACCACACCTGCTCGCTTGAGAACTGGGAGCATCTCTGGCGTCCGGTTCAGAGTCTGTTCACCTTTAGTAATGGCCGCATCCAAAACCCCCACCACATCAACACCACGACGAGCCGCTTCCCCCGCTGCTTTCGCCGCCTCGCGGGCAACCGTTAAAATCGTCCCTTCCACGGGTTTGATGACCGCCTGATAGGCGGTAGAAACCGCTGCTTGCAAAGCCACCGCGAACTCTCTGGCGTTCAGGGTCTCTTTTCCCTCTACTTCTTTGGCAAACCCACGTAAGAGCTGAGACAGAATCACCCCAGAATTACCTCGCGCCCCCATCAAGGAGCCGGCGGAGGCCGCCTCACACACCTTGCTCACGGAAAGTACGCTTAGTTTTTCTGTCTCTTTGATGGCCTGAGCCATTGTTAAACACATGTTGGTGCCAGTGTCACCATCGGGTACTGGGAATACGTTCAAGGCGTTAACCGCTGCCTTATTCTCCTCTAGTAAACGTCCACCGCTCCACAGCATCTGCCGTAGAGTCAGGCCGTCAATCTTCTGTAACTCCAACCATATTCCCCCTTATTTTCTAGCCGTCAATTTAACGCCGCGGACATTGACATTTACCCTGGCTACTTTTAACCCTGTCATTGTCTCCACAGCGTAGCGCACCTGGTTAATTACGTTTTGCGCTACTTCTGAAATCTTGATCCCGTAACTGACAATGATATGCACATCAATATGGAGCTGACCATTCTCTTCGCCAATTTCCACTCCCTTACCCAGTGACTCCCGCCCTAACAACTCCACTATCCCGTCGGTGAGCTTCCGGGAAGACATACCAACCAGACCATAGCTTTCCACTGCCGCCAGGCCAGCAATCGTCGCGATCACATCTTCAGAAATAGTAATCGTCCCCAATTCATTAACAATAGTTCTGGTCATCTTTACCTCCTTTTCGGCACTAACCAAGATAAATTGCTGGGCTCTTCCAAGTATGGTAACTTGCTCAAATCGATAGAATAATTTCCACACTGGTCAATTTATTCCTGCCAAACCGCAAAATTTTCCACAATCTTGCCAAAGGCCCTGATTTTTGTTAAAATTAGAAAAGTAATTTTTCTTAACTATTTTACCAGTTATCCCAAAGTTTAATCAGGATAAATGACGTGCTCACGATAAAGGAGGTGGAAGTAATGGTTAAGTGTGCTGTCTGCGGTAAAGGTGTGGCCACGGGTATGCAGGTGAGCCACTCTCATATTCGAACCAAACGAACCTGGTCCCCAAATATTCAAACAGTAAAGACCCTGGTTGAGGGCACTCCGAAGAAGATTAAAGTTTGTACACGGTGTTTAAAATCAGGGAAGGTGCAGCGAGCCATCTAGCCTTGGTTCCACCTTTTTCAAAACAACACTACGAATTCGGAAAATGATGATTAGGAAAACGATTAAATATCTAAGGGAATCGGTAAATTTTAGGGGTAAAGAAAATCTTTAATTGTTTTCTTTACCCCTTTAACCCATATACACTTCTAAGAAATCCTAAAACCTATTCGCTTTTCAGGCTAGCGATCAACCCACGGAGTTCATCCGTACTGAAGTGATAAAACTCATTACAAAAATGGCAGCGTACTTCCACCTGGCCCCGTTCAGTCAGAATCTGGTTTAGTTCCTCGGCCCCCAGGCTCAGCATTATTTCTTCCAGCCGCTCTTTGGAACAAGGGCAGGCAAAACTGACTGGCTGTCGTTCGTGAACCCGCATAGATAAGCCCGCTAAAACTTCCGCCAGAATTTCTTCCATAGTACGTCCCTGATCTACCAAATGGCTGACCGGAGCAATCCCGCTCAAGTTTTGCTCCAGGCGGTTGATTATCTCTTCCACTGCCCCAGGCAGCAATTGAACAATATAGCCACCCGCAGCGCGAACCGACTGGTCAGGATTGAGCAGAACCCCTAGAGCAACAGCAGATGGAGTTTGTTCTGAGATGGCCAGATAATTAGTTAGGTCCTCAGCAATTTCGCCGGTGACCAGGGGGCTGCTTCCCGTGTACGGTTCTTTGAGCCCCAGGTCTTTGGTCAGAAAAAGAAACCCTTCTCGGCCAATTGCTCCACCAACATCCAGTTTGCCATTGGGAGTTAGCGGCAGGTCGAGCTGTGGTTCTTGAACATAGCCCCTGACTCTTCCTTCAGCATCAGCTACCACCACCACACTTCCCAGGGGGCCATTCCCTTTGATCCGTAGGGTCAGGGTATCTTTCCCTTTTAGGTTCATCCCCAACAAAGCGGCAGCGGTTAGGGCTCGCCCTAAGGCCGCAGTAGCAGTTGGATAAGTACCGTGGCGCTGACGAGCCTTTTCCACCGCCTGGGTGGTTATCGCCCCAAACGCCCGAATCATCCCCTGGGCAGCGGTAACCCGAAGTAAATAATCCATTTCCTCATCCTTTCCCAGTTAGCCTAATTCGTGCAGTAGGTTGGCCATTTCTATGGCGGTAACCGCTGCATCCCATCCTTTATTTCCCGCTTTGGTTCCCGCTCGCTCAATCGCTTGCTCAATGGTATCCGCCGTAATCACGCCATAAACCACTGGCTTCCCAGTTTGCAAGCCAACCTGGGCAATCCCTTTTGTCACTTCCGCCGCCACGTATTCAAAGTGCGGGGTAGCGCCGCGGATCACCGCCCCCAGGCAGATAACCGCATCGTAATTTTTCTGGACCATGCGCTGGGCAACCAGCGGAATTTCGAACGCCCCTGGCACCCAGGCGATCTCGATATTTTCACTTGACGCCCCATGCCGCTCTAAAGCATCCAGAGCCCCGCTCAATAACTTAGAAGTGATAAACTCATTAAAGCGGCCGACCACCAACCCAAATTTTAGACCTTCCGCAATCAGTTTTCCTTCGTACGTTTTTGGCATGATTGTTTGACCTCCAGTTTTAATACGTTTCGAATGTTGTTATTGTATTACTATTCGAGCAATGGGACTAAATCGAGGCCAGCAAGTGCCCGAGTTTTTCCTTCTTGGTCTTTAAATAACGTTGATTTTCCAGCTTGGGTTTAATCTCGATCGGGACCCGTTCCACAATTTGCAGCCCGTACCCTTCCAGTCCTGCCAGTTTCCGCGGGTTGTTAGTCATTAGCCTCATCTTACGGACACCCAGGTCAACCAGAATCTGCGCTCCGATTCCATAGTCGCGTAAATCAGGGGGGAAACCAAGGATCTCATTGGCCTCCACGGTGTCTTTCCCTTCGTCTTGCAGTTTGTACGCCCGGATCTTGTTCACCAAACCAATCCCGCGCCCTTCCTGGCGCATGTAGAGCAACACTCCTGCCCCTTCCTTCTCGATCATCCGCAAAGCCGTAGCCAGTTGGTCTCCACAGTCACAACGACAGGAACCAAAGACATCACCGGTCAGACACTCAGAGTGCACCCGGACCAAAACAGTATCCTGCTTACTGATATCCCCCTTAACAAGCGCCAGGTGCCCTTGATTGTCGAGGGCATTTTCATAAGCGATCGCTGTAAACTCTCCATACTTGGTAGGTAGTTTGGTAGTAGCTACCCGTCGAACCAGTTTCTCCGTACGCCGGCGGTACTCAATCAAATCAGCAATGGAGGCGATCTTCAGGCCGTGTTTGGCCGCGAACTCACAAAGCTGGGGTAAACGAGCCATGGTTCCGTCATCATTCATGATTTCACAGATGACCCCAGCCGGGTATAACCCCGCCAGCTTGGCCAAATCAACAGCGGCCTCGGTGTGCCCCGCCCGGCGTAAAACTCCACCCTCTTTATACCTGAGCGGAAAAATGTGGCCGGGCCGGCGCAGATCAGCTGGCGTGGTTTTGGGGTCAAGAACCTTTTGCACCGTCATCGCCCGCTCAAAAGCCGAGATGCCCGTCGTGGTTTCCATCGCATCGATGGAAACGGTGAAGGCCGTCCCCAGATAATCGTTGTTCTGGACCACCATATCTTTGATCTCTAATTCATCCAGTCGCTGACCAATAATGGGCATACAGATCAGGCCCCGCCCATAAGTAGCCATGAAATTGATCGCCTCAGGGGTGACCTTTTCAGCCGCCATGAGCAAGTCACCCTCATTCTCGCGGTCCTCATCATCGACCACGATGATCATCTTGCCTTCCTTAATATCTTGAATCACCTCTTCAATGGTATTCAACTTCATCGCTTTTTACACCTCCGTTGGTTGTTATTGGAGTCAAAATTGTCAAAATTAATAATTATAGAAAGCCATGACTGGCCAAAAACTCCCAGGTTATTTTACCCTCCCCTTGGCCATTGGCTGGTTCCCGCCAGTTCAATAACCGTTCGACATATTTGCCGATTACATCGGCTTCCAGATTTACCCGCCTCCCGGTTTGTTTAAATCCCAGTGTTGTCAGGTGAGCCGTGTGCGGGATCAGGGAAACCAAGAACGTCCGGTCAGTTACTTTGACCACCGTCAGACTAACTCCATCAATCGCGATTGAACCCTTCTCCACCACGTATTTCAAGACTGCCGGCGGTGCCTCAATCTCCACGATTTTGGCAATGTCCAGGTGTTCCTCCCGAACGATCGTCCCCACTCCGTCAATATGGCCGCTGACAATATGGCCACCGAGCCGGTCACCTACCCGCAGAGCCCGTTCCAGGTTAACTCGCTCGCCAACCGTCAGTTCAGCCAGATTGGTTTTATTCAGCGTCTCAGCCATCACGTCCACCGCAAAGGTATTCCCCTTTAATTCAGTCACGGTCAGGCAGACCCCGTTGACCGCGATGCTGTCACCAAGTTTAGTTCCCTCGAGGACTACTTGTCCTTCGAGAACCAGCCGGGCCGATTGGGGACCCCGAACCATTTCGCGCAGCCGCCCCAGTTCTTCAATAATCCCCGTAAACATTGTCTTTTTTCACCTGCCATTCTGGCTCTTACTCTTATAAATATCCGGTTAACAAAAAATCTTCGCCGATCCTGTCCACGCTACAATTATTCAAACACCAAGCATCGTTCATCACTTGTTTGCCCACCCCGCCAACAGGCGTTGGGGCCATCGCTCCCCCGATTATTTTAGGAGCAATAAAATTCAAGACCTTATCGACAATACCCGCCTCCAGGGCCGCAGCATTCAAGGTGGCGCCGCCTTCGAGCAGGATACTGCAGATGTCCCGTTCTCCCAACCTTAACATCAATTGGTTCAGATCAACTCGCTCCCGGCCCTCGACTACTAGTACCTCCACCCCCCGTTGCTCCAGTTCAGTGATTTTTTCCCGCGGGGCCTGCTCAGTCGTGGCGATGATTGTCCGGGCGTTAGAGAGTTGATTGACCACCTGGGCCTGGAGCGGGACGCGCAAGCGACTGTCCACCACAATGCGGACTGGGTTTCGGGTAGGTATTCCCTCCAGACGAACGGTTAACTGAGGGTCATCAGCTAAAACCGTGCCGATTCCCACCATAATACCATCATAGATATTGCGCAACCGGTGAACGTAGGTCCGGGCCGCCGAACCAGTCACCCAGCGAGACTGGCCGGTGCTTGTCGCGATCTTACCATCCCAGGTCATGGCGGTTTTCAATACGACAAAGGGCCGCCGGCTAGTGATATATTTAATAAATACTTCGTTCAAGCGCTGGGCTTCCGCGGCCCGCAAACCTACTTCAGTCTTAATTCCAGCTGCCGCAAGAAGTTTCATTCCTCTCCCGGCGACCAACGGGTTAGGGTCGGTCATGGCCGCCACCACCCGGGCTACTCCCGCCTGAATCAAGGCCTCTGCACATGGTGGGGTTCGCCCATAGTGCGAACATGGCTCGAGATTAACGTATAGGGTGGCCCCTCTCGCCCTGTCACCCGCCTGCCGCAGGGCGTGCACCTCGGCATGGGGAGTACCAGCCTTCTGGTGGTAACCTTCCCCCACGATTTGTCCATCCTTGACCAGCACCGCACCGACCATCGGATTCGGGCTGGTTCTTCCTTCAGCCAACCGGGCTAGTTCCAGCGCCCGCCCCATGTACTCATAGTCTGCAAAGATAGACATATCTTCCCCCCATCAACAGGATTCGCTGCTAAATAAAAAATCCCGAAATTCCTTCTCGGGACCATGGCAACAAAGAACAAAACCGGCAACAAGTATCCTGGCGGAGGGCGCATAAACCCCCTCAGGTCGCTAGTTCCCATCCTTCTCCCATCCAGACTGTCACTGTCGGCTCTGGATTTACACCAGATCTGCCGCCTTGCGGGCGGCTCGCGGGCTAACCTAATGGCTTCACCGCCGGTACGGAATTTCACCGGTCCCCGAAGGACTTCTATCAAATTGTCCATCTTTGGTTAGGTTTATTATACACCTACCTCATATGACCGTCAATCTTTGATAGCAACCAAACGCAGGTCTCTGAGAGCCTGGGCCACATCAGGGGCCCCAAAAATCGCCGAGCCGGCGACCAGCACGTTTGCTCCCGACTGAACAGCCAGCCTCGCTGTCTCCTGATTGACTCCCCCGTCAACCTCCAGGTCAATGGTAAGCCCGCGGTCATCCAGCCACCGTCGGAGTTCTGCCACCTTTCGGCATACAGCAGGGATAAAAGCCTGTCCACCAAAACCTGGGTTCACGGTCATCAGCAGCACCAAGTCGACCTCTTCCAGAACCGGTTCAACCATGACCAGAGGTGTTGCTGGATTCAAGGCCACTCCGGCCTTGATTCCATGCGCCTTAATCTCCTGGATCACCCGATGCAGGTGGTAACAGGTCTCCACATGGACGCATAGTAAGTCCGCTCCTGCTTCAACAAAGTCTGCAATATAACAATTGGGCGACTCAATCATCAGGTGCACATCGAAAAACAAGTTAGAGTATGGGCGCAACGCCCTCACCACTCCTGGCCCGATGGTAATGTTGGGGACAAAGTGCCCGTCCATCACATCGATATGCAGATAATCTGCGCCTGCTCTTTCCACCAACGCTACCTGGTCTCGTAAGCAACCAAAATCGGCAGAAAGAATCGATGGTGCCAGTTTGATCATTTCATTCTCTCCTTGCATTATCCATTTAATATCTTTGCTCGCTGGCAATTACTTCTGCCAGGAATTCCAGATAGTGGCGGTAGCGATTGGTATCAATTTTCCCCTCAGCCAAAGCTTGTTTTACGGCACAATCCGGCTCCTGAGCGTGCAGGCAAGACGAAAATCGGCACCTGGCCACGTACCTGGACAGATCCGGGAAATAGCCAACAAGCTCTTCCCTCTTCATCTTGGGAAGACTGAGGATACTAAAGCCGGGTGTATCCGCCACCAATCCACCGCATGTAAGTGGCAGTAGCTCCACGTGCCTGGTGGTATGCCTTCCCCGGCCGATTTTTGGACTTACCGGGGCGGTTTTCAAGGACAGACCCGGTTGAATGGCGTTGAGCAAAGTCGATTTGCCGACTCCTGATGGTCCAGCCAGAACCGATATTTTCTCCGTCAGATGTTCGCGGAGAGCCTCTAAACCCCTACCTTCAGTAGCACTGGTAACCACAACTGGATAACCCGTTTCCTGGTACACTCTTTCCAGTGGCGCAATTTTCGTCGGGTTCACTAAATCAGCCTTGCTCAGGCAAATTACCGGCTTGACTTGCTCGTGCTCAACCAAGATCAGTAAACGATCCAACAATTTCAAATTTGGTTCAGGGTTGCTCAGGGCCATGACGATCACCACCTGGTCAACATTGGCGATCGGAGGACGTATTAACTCAGAACGCCTGGGCAAAACCTCTTCCACTACTCCTTTGTCTTTTTTCAGCCAGGTCACTTTGACCCGGTCACCAGGTAGGACCTTTTGCCTGTTCTGCCGCAGCCGTCCTCTTAAAGAACATTCCCAGATGGCATCGTTAACCTGGACGTAGTAAAATCCACTATATCCCCGGATTACTACCCCTTCCTGCATAAAACCCTCCCTACTGCACCTGTTTTTCTCTGACCGTTTGGCCATCAATTAAGACGCGGATCTTACCTCTTCCGTAATAACGAATGTTTTCGGTTACCACATCACCCGGTTTATGGTTCCGAATGTATTCTTCCCTGGTACCTTTTAAATCTTCCACCACGATGATGACCTGGTGTTCGGTTCCGGTGGCCGGCACTATCACCGACACTGGAGCAGTTTTGGGCGCCGGACCGGGTCCCTTACTAACCACCAGATTGACCACCATTCCCTGTTCAATCTGTGTGCCTGGTGGGGTATCTTGTTCAATAACCTGTCTTGCGAAATATTCACCACTTGTTCTATCATTAACCACCCCTAAGGTGAGACCGGCAGCTTCCAATTTTTGTTTCGCCTCTTCCAGATAGAGACCAATCAGGTTAGGCATACCCACATTCTGTGGCGGTGGCCCTTTGCTAACTAACAGTTTGACCTTAGTCCCCAGCGGAGCCGGTAAATCGGCGACTGGCTCCTGGCTGACAATCAAATCTTTCGGTGCTTGCGCATCATAAATAGGTTCAACAGTTCCAACATCAAACCCTGCGTTGCGCAAGATGATTGAAGCTTCAGCGACAGTACGCCCTTTAACATTCGGAACCGTCTCCGTCTTCGCCCCCTGGCTAACCACCAGCCCAATCACCCGGTTTTTCTTCACTACCTGACCCGCTGGTGGCTCAGTCCGAACCACGTGGTCTTTGGGTACAGTTGGATTATTTTCCGAGCTGACGACTCTGGACTCCAGGCCAACAGCGGCCAGAGTCGCTATGGCCTCATTAACCGTCTTTCCGGCCACATTGGGTACCTCTAACGTTGGCACGATCAGCAGGTGACGAGCACCAAAGACCATGCCAGAGAGCAGTCCTAGAATCGCAACCACTAAAAACACTTTGATGATCGGTCGCATTTTGCGTTTTTCCCGCTTTCTTGGCTGCTCAGGATTCATGTCAAAATCCCCCGTACTAAATCTAATCGCTGGCATCACCTGGGTCGGGGCGTCGTCATCCGTATAAATCATCGGGATACTCTTTCCCTCCATGGCATCCTGTAAAGCCCTGGACATTTCTCGCGCCGTGCGAAAACGAATCCCTGGCTCCTTCGCCATAGCCTTGAGGATTACTTGTTCGAGATTAACTGGAATACTAGGGTTGAGCTGACGCGGCGGCAATACCGGCGTCTGTAGATGCTTGAGAGCAACCGCGATCGGACTCTCCCCTTCAAACGGTACCCGACCGGTCATCATCTCATAGAGGACCGCCCCAACCGAATATAGGTCAGACTTAATGCCAACAACCTCTCCCTTAGCCTGTTCCGGCGAAAAATAGTGGACTGAGCCAACGATCGTCCCCGTTTGCGTCACCGTAGCAGCCGAAGCAGCCCGAGCAATACCGAAATCAGTTACCTTGACCCGGCCATCTCTAGTGAGCAAAATATTGTGTGGTTTGATATCACGGTGAACAATCCCATTTTCATGCGCGTGTTCTAGGGCCTCGCAAATCTGTCGGGCGATTTCTACTGCCTGTTTCGGGGGCAGCGGCGCTTTTTCTTTTATCAACTCCTTCAAGGTCCGTCCCGCAATGTACTCCATGACAATATAGTGTATTGAACCTTCACTACCTACATCATAGACGCTAACCACATTGGGGTGAGATAATTTGGCCACAGCCTGGGCTTCCCGTCGAAAGCGTTTCACAAATTCATCATCACTGGTGAATTCATCACGAAGGATCTTGATCGTTACCAGGCGATCTAGAAGAGTATCACGGGCCTTATAAACCAGAGCCATGCCGCCAACACCCAATTGTTCAATGATCTCATATCTGTTACCGAGTATTCTTCCAATCAAAATCTCTCACCTCTTCCGCAAGTCTTCCGCCAAACGAAACTGGTTCGAGTTCAGTCAAGTTGAACGATAACGATAGTGATGTTATCATAACCGCCCCGTTCCAAGGAAAGTTTCGTTAATTCATTGATTGCCGCTTTCAGGTCAACAGCAGACCGGATAATCTCATGAATCTCGCGATCATTAATCAAATTAGATAACCCATCTGTACACAGAAGCAGGAGATCACCTGGTTGAACAAACACCTCATTGGAATCAACCTCTATCTCACTCTTGGTCCCCAATGCTCGCGTCAGAACATGACGAAAGGGGTGAAACATGGCTGCGCTTTCAGTTAACTCCCCATTCCGGACCAGTTCGCCCACCAGGGAGTGATCCTGGGTCAAGAGCCGAAGTCCATCCGGTCTAACCAGATAAGCACGACTATCTCCCACATGCGCAATGTAGATGGTCCGGTCAACCAGCAGCGCCGCAGTAACCGTTGTCCCCATCCCATTACACATGGGATTGGTCTGGGCAAACTCAAACACGCGTTGATTGGCCGCCTGGATGCCTTGGTGTAAAGTCTGGGCTGGGGCCACCCGGCAAGCAGGGAGAATGACTTTGCGGTTAATTTCATCGATCGCCAGACGGCTGGCGACCTCTCCCGCCTCATGGCCCCCCATTCCATCGGCCACCACAAACAATCCCCGGTTTAAGCAAATCAGATAGGCGTCCTCATTGTTTGGCCTAACCAGACCAACCTCACTTCGTGCTTCCGCCAACATTTCCCCCACCTCACTTCGAAGGATCCTGCTCAAGCCTGGCCCTTAACTGGCCACATGCTGCTTCAATATCGGTTCCCCGTTCCTCCCGAACCACAGCTGACACACCGGCCTGGTTCAGTTCTCTAACAAAGTCTCGAACTCTGGTTGAACGAACAAAATCAGCGCCGGTTATTGGATTAATTGGAATTACATTTATATTAGCCAGCATACCTTTTAGTAAACAACTTAAGTCAGCCACATCCGCTGGCCGATCGTTCACCCCGTTAATCAAGGCGTATTCAAAGGTTACCCGCCGGCCAGTCTGTTCACTGTACTCACGGCAAGCCGTTATTAACATGCGCAACGGGTATTTCCGATTCAAAGGAACAAGTCGATCGCGCAGCCGATCATTGGCCGCATGTAAGGACACGGCCAGGGTAATTGACAGATTCTCTATGGCCAGGTCCCGAATCCTGGGAACTACACCCGCAGTCGAGACTGTGATCCGGCGCATACCAATATTCAAGCCGCGGGGATGATTGAGCAGGCGAATACTTTTTAGCAAAGCAGTATAATTTAATAAGGGTTCGCCCATCCCCATAAAAACAATATTAGTGATTCCTGGTTCCCGCTTGGATGAACCTGTCTTCACCAGTTCATCTCGTTTGATGGTTAAAACCTGTCCAACAATTTCGCCGACGCTTAGATTGCGAACAAATCCAGACTGGCCAGTGGCACAAAAAGGGCAACCAATTGGGCAGCCGACTTGCGACGAAACACAAATCGTTTTGCGGTCACGGGCCAGGTCCAGGCTGTACCGCATCAACACCGTCTCAACCCGTTGCCCATCGCTCAATTCTAACAGGTACTTGACCGTATCCGCTTTTGCGGAAGTTCGTGTGGTAATTATTCGGGGTAAAATAAGTTGAGCTTCGCTGGCCAGTCTCGTGCGCAGCGCCAGGGGCAAATTAGACATTTCGGCAAATGAGGTGGCTCCCTTCTGGTATATCCACTCGAAAACCTGCTGTGCCCTATAGCGCTGCTCGCCGAGTCCGCACAAATACTGCTCTATTTCTTCCAGCGACATTCCAACCAGGTTGGGTAATAAATTCATCATGTATCCTCTTTTCTATAATACAGCGAAATGATTTTCAATACCAGTATACATCAGTTTCTAAACTGATGTTTCTGATTTGACCAGCCGGCTGACAAAAAAACCATCCGTCCCGTGACGATGCGGCCACAGTTGGAGCCAACCAGCTTTAGCCGTTTCCTGATCATCCCGCCCTGTTAACGGAAACGGGATCAACTCCGTTAAATCATTAGTGGTAAATTCTGGATGTCGACAGAGAAAGGCCTGAATCTGTCCCTGATTTTCCTCTGGTTCAGTTGTACAGGTGCTGTAGACCAGTACCCCTCCTGGGCGAACACATTCCGCCACCCGGTCTAAAATTTGCTGCTGAATTTTAGCCAGCTCAGCGATTTGGGTTGGCTCTTTTCGCCATCGGGCGTCTGGCCGGCGACGCAGTACCCCCAGGCCAGAACAAGGGGCATCAACCAGCACAAAGTCTGCTTTCCCGTTAAACTCAACTGGCAACTCGCGGGCGTCACCCGTTTGAACCACAACATTGGTAATACCCAAGCGCTGACAATTCTTTTCCACCAACCCAAGCTTGTGGGGATGGACATCAAAAGCAAGGATCCGCCCCTGGTTTTGCATAAATTGGGCCAGGTGAGTTGTTTTCCCCCCAGGAGCACTGCAGGCATCGATCACCAAACTTCCTGGCGTTGGTCGAACCACATAACTAACCAGCATCGAGCTTTCATCCTGCACCTGGAAAAAACCCTGTTCGAAGCTTTTCAATTCCACGATTGAGCTAAAATCACCGATCTTTAGCCCCTCCGGGATCAGGTTACTGGCTTCTACCTTAACCCCCTCCTGCTGTAAAACCTGCGTTAATTCTGCTGGTGACAGCCGCAGCGTATTGCAACGGATCGAGATCCCCGCTGCCTGATTATTAGCTTGACATAGTGCTTCCGTCTCGGTGAACCCCAGACGCGTCAACCAGCGCTCCACTAACCAGCTTGGGTGCGAATGCCTGATCGCCAGATAAGCAATCGGATCTTCGTTCTGGTTAGGCCAGGGCAGGTTGTTCAGGCCCCGGCTGATATTACGCAAGACCCCATTAACTAAACGGACTGTTCCTGCATGTCCATACCGGCGAGCCAGCTTGACCGACTCATTGACTGCCGCCCCTGGGGGGATCTTGCTTAAAAAAATCAACTGATAAACCCCAAGACGCAAAATATTACGGATCCAGGGGGTAAGCTTGACCAGTTTCTGACGCAAGAACTGCTCAAGGACCCAGTCCAGTGTGTTTAAGGAACGAACTACCCCGTAGACAAGTTCAGTCATCAGATGACGCTCAAGCCTTTCCAACGCGTGGCACCGTAAAAATTGGTCTAAGGCCAGATTAGCATAGGCCTTATCTCCTTCAACTCTAACCAAAACATGCAGGGCTCCTTCCCGCCCGGAGTAGGAGCCCTGATTAGACTGTTTCTTTAGGGTCACCAAAATCACTCCAAATTGTTAGCGTTAGTTATCATCCCGGTTCCCGAACATCCCCGAAAGGATCAGTAAACGGATCAGATTTAGAATACCCATCAAAGCGGCGGCCACATACGTCAGGGCAGCAGCGTTTAAAACAGCCCGGGTTGGGCCAACCTCTTCCCGGGTAATGTACCCACCGTCAACCAGGACTTCAATTGCCCGGTTGCTGGCATTAAATTCAACCGGCAGGGTTATCAGTTGAAACAGCACGACGGCGGAAAACGCCAATACACCCGTTTGGGCCAACATTGGCGAGCCAAAGATCAGACCGATGATGAGGAGCGGCATCGCCAAATTTGAACCAAAGGTGGCAATCGGGACAATGGCCGAGCGAATTCCGAGCGGAACATAACCAACGTCGTGTTGAATCGCATGGCCGGCTTCGTGCGCCGCCACCCCGATCGCCGCCAACGAGGAGCTACCATAGACCGGTTCCGATAGCCGCAGGGCTTTAGCTCGCGGATCGTAGTGGTCGGACAGAGTGCCAGCTACCGGTTCCACCCGCACATCGTAAATTCTGCTCTGACGGAGAATTTCTCTGGCCACTACCGCTCCCGTTAAGCCACGGGACGAAAAAACTTGAGAATAACGACTAAACGTTGATTGTACCTTCATTTGGGCATACAAACTCAAGAGGATCGCTGGAACCAGCAACAGGATCGTCCAGTCCAAAATCGGGAAAAACACACTAATCTCCTCCTTTAAGAAAATATTGGATGGCATTCTCCACCCGGTTTAAATTGACCTGAGTGTTAAAACACGGCCCTTGTGGCCGCTCGTTTATGATCCCGACCACCGGCAGCGGATTGATGTCCTGAATTCCACTGGTGAGGTCCCGTTCACAAGCAATGGCGACGACAGCCTGGGGACGATAATCCTTAATGAACTTTCGGGCAAAAGTCCCCCCGGTGGCCACGGCCAGCTTAACCCCGTAACGCTCGGTCAGCTCCAGCAAGCTACCAATTGAACAGCCACCACAGCGTTTGCAATTCTGGACATTGTTCGTAATCTTGATTGGGCAATCGGCCTTTTGCAGGCAGTGGGGTGTGAGTAACAAAACTTTGCCAGGTGACACCAGGTACTTCCGGGCCCGCACCAGTTGATTATTGACCTCGATAAATGAACTGCGGATTAAGTCCCGGTCAATATTAATAAGGCGACCCAGGTATAAAGCGATGGGAAACAATAGGTTAGTGGCAATGCGTATCGGACTCTGCAGCGGAGGGATTGATCTGGCTAACCAGATAGTCAAGACAATCCCGCCGATTCCAAACGCTACCATGCCCAACAGGATTAAGAATAAACTCCCTACACTCAATAGGAGTATCTGATTGATCAGGCTGAACCGATTAAGCGCAAGATACCACACCAGCCCCACCAGCAGCAGAACAACCAGCAAGCTTAGACAAATCAGCCCAACAAATAGTCTTTTCTTGGGGTACATATTCTCACTTCCCAGCCCCTACCCCTAGCCTAATCGCAAACCAGGCTTTATCCGATAACCCCGACAAAAGTCTGCTCCCGTCATGCGCTGCTTGCCGGCCGGCTGTACCTCAGTCACTAATAACAAACCACCTCCAGTCTGCACGACGAACCCCCGATCTTTGATTATTTCCACGACTTCACCAGGTAGAGCAGAATGCTTACTCGACTGGTCATGGACTGCTGGCCAGATTTCAGCTTGCCAAACCTTCAACTCCTGATCAGCGGCCAAAGTATATGCCCCTGGCCAGGGATTAAGGCCGCGCACCAGGTTTTTCACTCTGGTAGCTGACCACTGCCAATCGATTTTCTCATGTTCTCGTTTAAGCGGTGGAGCGTAACTGACCAGGTGCGAATCCTGGGGAATACGGGGAGCAATTCCCGCCTGAATTTCCGTCAGTGTTTGCACCAGCAAATCAGCCCCTACCTTGGCCAGCTGGTCATGAACTTCCCCCACTGTGACCGAGTCGCCGATCGTTACCGCCGACTGCCGGATGATATCTCCGGCATCTAACTCCTCGGTCATATACATTGTGGTAACCCCGGTTTTGGTCTCGCCATTAATTATCGCCCAATGGATCGGAGCGGCTCCTCGATAGCGGGGTAACAACGAGGCATGAACGTTAATGCAGCCTAGTTTAGGGATATCCAACACATCTTTTGATAAGATTTGACCAAAGGCAACTACTACAATCAGCTCCGGGTTTACTTCACGCAGCAGGGCGACAAAGTCTTCTGCCCTGACTTTATTTGGCTGCCAAACTGGAAGCTGCAGGCGTTCCGCTAATTGTTTTACCGGTGTAGGTGCCATTTGCTGCCCCCGGCCACGGGGACGGTCGGGCTGGGTCACCACCCCCACCACCTCATGGCCGGCCGCCACCACTGCTCTTAAGGATGGCACAGCGAACTCCGCACTGCCCATAAACACTAACCGCATCCAAAACACCCTGCCCTGTTATTATTCATAAGTGACACATGGTCTATCTACCTCATGAAGCGGATCGTTTTATCCACGAATAGGATCCCGTCCAGATGGTCAATTTCATGCTGTAAGGCCCGTGCCAGCATCCCCTGGCCGGCAACCTCAACCAGCTGACCATGCCGGTTCAGACCTCTCGCTTTTACCCGGTAGGCCCGCTTAACCTCTCCTGCTACGCCAGGGATGCTCAAACACCCCTCAACGCTAATCTCCTCGCCTGACTGTTCGACAATCTCGGGGTTGATCATTTCAACCAGTTGGCCGTCAACTTCAACCACGATCACCCGTTTAGAAACCCCGATCTGCGGAGCCGCCAGACCAACTCCCTGAGCCTGACGCATTGTATCCACCATATTGTCAAGCAGTTTTAGGATGTTCGGTGTTATCTTAGGCACTGGTTTTGCCTTTTCCCGCAAGACTGGATCGCCAATCTCCACGATTTTGTATACGGCCATGCCTCTGCCTCCTTATTCTATTCATAACATCCCCAATGGGTCTACGTCTATATTCAACCGCAATCCCTTGTGCTGATGATTCTGTTCGAAGTCACTGGTTGCAAGTTGAATTATTTCTCTTAACATCGCCACCGTTTGTCCTTTCAAGACGATCTGCCAGCGCCAGCGGTTTTTAATCCTTTCTAAAAAGGCCGGGGCTGGCCCCAATATTTCGCAATTACCACCTTCCGGCAGGTATTTCGCTAAATAACGCCCCAGCATTTCGGCTCCCTGGCGAACCGCAGTTTCCTGAAAGCCACTCATTACAACCCTGACCAGATGAAGGAACGGCGGGTAACCCCACTTTTCCCGGTGCTTGATTTCTTCGGCATAAAATGTCGCATAATCATGTTGTTGAGCAGTAACAATACTGTAATGGTCCGGGCGATACGTCTGGATAATTACCTCACCGGGACGCTCGCCGCGGCCGGCGCGTCCCGCCACCTGGGTCAGAAGTTGAAAAGTCCGCTCACCCGCCCGAAAATCAGGTAAGTTCAGCGTTGGATCGGCACTAACCACTCCTACCAGGGTGACATTCGGAAAGTCAAGTCCCTTGGCCACCATCTGAGTCCCAACCAGGACGTCCACTTCACCGCGCCGAAAAGCTTGATAGTATTCTTCGTACGCTCCCCGCCGGGCCGTGGTGTCCACATCAACTCGAATGACCCTGGCCTGCGGAAACAGGCGGACCACTTCCGCCTCTACCCGTTCCGTACCCACACCAAAATGTCGAATGTAGTCACTGTGGCAGGCTGGGCACCGGCTGGGGATGGTCCTCCCGTAATTACAGTAATGGCACCGCAACTGTGACGCCGTTGCGTGGTAAGTCAGGGCAATCCCGCAGCGAGGACAGCACAATACCAAACCGCAGTGACGACAGCTGACAAAGGTGGCAAATCCCCGGCGGTTCAGAAACAAGATGGTTTGCTCACCCCGGGTCAACCGCTCGTGCAGTTTCTCCTGGAGCATTCGACTGAAGATACTGCGGTTACCCGCTTTGATTTCCTCTCGCAAATCCACGACGATTACCTGCGGCAGTGGACGGGATTCAACCCGCTGGTTCAGGGTAATTAATTCATAGCTACCGGTCAAGCTAGACCGGTAGCTTTCTAGCGATGGCGTGGCACTTCCGAGAAGCAAAACTACATTTTCTAACTCGGCCCGTTTCCGGGCAACTTCCCGTGCGTGATATTTGGGGTCATCCTCCTGTTTATAAGAGTTTTCGTGCTCTTCGTCAATAATGATCAGACCCAGTCTATTGAACGGCGCGAAAATCGCCGAGCGTGCCCCAACGGCGATACTCACCTGGCCAGTCCGAATTTTCAGCCACTCTTGATATCTCTCTGCCGTTGACAAGCGACTGTGCAAGACCGCCACCTGGCTTCCAAAACGCTGGCGAAATTGGGCAACTATTTGTGGGGTCAAAGATATTTCCGGCACTAACACAATAGCCTGACGCCCAGTAAGAAGGACCTGTTCGATCGCTCGCAGGTAGATCTCCGTCTTTCCACTCCCGGTTACCCCGTGCAGATTAATCACCCGGTATCCACCGCGATCAAGGGCAGTCGCAATGCGGAGCAGAGCTCTCTCTTGCTCCACAGTCAAGCGGGGTTTCATCAGCGCGCCTTGGACGGACTCGCCCAGCCTGCAGGGCCAGACGATTTCCGCCGCCCGCCGGCGGCGAACCACGTTCGTTTGCCGGGTGATCAGCCTCCGCTCGACCAGGTCAGCCAGCAGTTCGTCTTTCCTTCCAGCCGGCAATATCCGCCCGAGTTTACCGACAGGGGTCTCCCCATTTTCCCAGAGCCAGGCTAGAAGCTTGGCAACCGGAGGATCGATGGTTTCCCAGTAATCAATCCAGCTAGCCAGCTCCTCCTCTGTCTCTATGCCCAGTCCAATCACATCCTGGCCTGTCACTTTCAATCCCGCGGGTAGGAAACACTTCAAGACCTTGATCAGAGGACAGAGATAATAAGAAGCGATCCAGCGTGCCAACTCAAGCATTACGGGGTCGAAAAGCGGCTCAGGGTCTAACAATTGACAAATTTCCTTTGGCTCAGGTACCGGTGAGCGGTCAACTAAATTGACCACAAAACCCTCGACGTGACGGTGGCCGAAAGGTACCCATACCCGAGCTCCCAGACGCAACTGATCAGCCAATGCTGAAGGGATAGCATAGTGGAATGTCCGGTCGAGGCGCGAGTAAGGCGCATCAACAACCACTTCTGCAAACTCAGCCGCCATTCCACTCCCCCCTAACTGTAGACTATTTATTGTGCGTCTAAACCCCTTTTTATTTTTAAATTAATTATAACAAACGCCAATCCATTTATGAAGGCAATAAAAGGCAATTGCTTCTAAATAAAAGAGAGTGAGCTTCAATCCCACTCTCCTCTCCACTATAATCCAGCATCACGTCGGAGCATCTCGGCTTTATCGGTCTTTTCCCATGGCAAATCGAGTTCGCTTCGGCCAAAATGTCCGTAGGCCGCCGTCTGGCGGTAAATCGGGCGGCGCAAATCGAGACTGCGAATAATGGCGGCCGGCCGAAGGTCAAAATGCCGTTTAATCAGTTCGACTATCTGCTCATCACTGATCTTCCCCGTCCCGAACGTGGTCACCGAAATTGATACCGGACGGGCTACCCCAATCGCGTAGGCCAACTGAACCTCGCAGCGTTTAGCCAGTCCGGCCGCGACGATGTTCTTGGCCACGTAGCGGGCCGCGTAACTGGCCGAACGGTCAACTTTTGTCGGATCCTTACCGGAAAAAGCTCCCCCACCATGGCGGGCCATCCCGCCGTATGTGTCAACGATGATCTTGCGGCCGGTTAGACCACAGTCACCCTGGGGACCCCCGACAACGAAACGACCGGTCGGGTTAATAAAATACCGGGTCCGTTCGTCTAAAAAATCCGCCGGGACAACTGCTTTTATAACCTTATTCAAGATATCCTGTTTGATGGTTTCCAGATCAACTTCCGGCGAATGTTGTGCCGAGACAACAATGGTATCGATCCTCACTGGGCGATCGTCATCATATTCCACGGTGACCTGGGTTTTCCCATCTGGCCTCAGGTATGAGATCTCCCCTGATTTACGTACCTCTGTCAATCGCCGGGCTAAGCGGTGGGCCAGGGCAATCGGCATTGGCATCAGTTCCGGCGTCTCATCCGTAGCATACCCAAACATCATCCCCTGGTCGCCCGCGCAAGTGCTTCAATTTCATTTTCCATTTCGCCCTGTTTAGCTTCCAGGGCCTGGTTAACCCCCAGGGCAATATCTGGCGACTGTTCATCGATCGACGTGATCACCGCACAGGTATCACAGTCAAATCCATATTTGGCCCGGGTATAGCCAATTTCCCGCACCGTTTCCCGCACCAACCGGGGAATGTCAACGTAACAGTTGGTCGTGATTTCCCCAGCCACCAGGACCAGGCCGGTAGTGACCAGGGTTTCACAAGCCACTCTGGCGTCAGGGTCTTGCTCTAGAATGGCATCCAGAACCGCATCTGAGATTTGGTCCGCGATTTTATCAGGGTGACCTTCAGTAACCGACTCGGACGTGAATAGTTTTTTTGCCAATTCAACGGTTCCTCCTTCCTCATGTCCAATGCATTATTTCTTTAAATCAACTCGGTTACAGCATCAAAAATCCGGTGCGCAACCTCATATTTACTCAGTTTTGGCAGGTCAACCATTAGGCCATTCGCGGAAATCAAGGTCACAATGTTGGTTTCTTCTCCAAAACCCGCCCCGGTTTGAGTTATATCGTTGGCAACAATCAAATCAAGGTTTTTCTGCTGGATCTTATTCTTAGCGTACTCAATAACATTTTCCGACTCAGCCGCAAAACCAACCAGAATTTGATGTTCTTTGCGTTTACCCAATTCATATAAAATATCTGGGTTGCGTTCCAGCTCAATAATTAAATTGCCTTCTCCTTTTTTGATTTTCTGTTCCGCCCTGCGTTTAGGACGATAATCCGCTACCGCCGCTGCTTTCACAACAATGTGGCTGGTAGGGAAATGTTTCATGACCGCTTCGTACATCTCGATAGCACTGGTTACCGGAATAAAAGTGACATTAGCTGGCGGCGCCAAATTGGTCGGGCCGCTGACAAGAATCACCCGTGCTCCACGGTCGCGGGCCGCTTCAGCCAGGGCGTACCCCATCTTTCCGGTACTGTGGTTGGTAATAAACCGAACCGGGTCCAAAGCCTCTCTGGTTGCCCCGGCGGTGACCAGCACTGTTTTCCCCCGTAAATCTTGTTTTACATGCAGGGTAGTCAAAATTGCCTCAATAATTACTTCCGGCTCGGGTAACCGTCCCTTACCCGTATCACCGCAGGCCAGATGACCTGAAGCCGGTTCTATAATCTGGAAGCCTAGGCGGCGCAACCTGGCCAGGTTTTCCTGAAAAATCGGATTCTCATACATATTTACGTTCATGGAGGGTGCGATCAGGACAGGGGCCCGCGTCGCCATGACCAGGGTAGACAACAGGTTATCAGCAATTCCATGGGCTATTTTGCCAACAATGTTAGCAGTTGCCGGCGCAATCAGCACCACATCGGCCCGCTGGGCCAAATCGATATGCTGCACCGGCCCGGTGCTGGTTTCGGCAAACGTATCAATTGAGACCGGGTTTTGTGAAATTGTCCGCATCACCAGCGGAGTCACAAACCTGGTTGCCGCCTCGGTCATCACGACAAAAACGTCAGCCCCAAGTTTCTTCAGTCGGCTGACCAAGTCAACCATCTTATAGGCAGCAATACCGCCAGTTACTCCAACCAGTACTACCTTCCCTTTCAGCATTTGCTCCCCCTCCAAAGCAGATCTCCCAGCATACCCATAGGAAAGGGTACTCATCCGCTGGTGCCATGCTGGAAACAGCCGGACTGAGTACCACCATTAAAACACTTACTTAATACCACTTTTTGTTCGCTCATACTTTATTTTTCTGGCAGCGATTTCCTGTAAAGCAATTGTAACTGGCTTGCTCGATTTCACGGTAACCAGCGGTGCATGTCCTTCCGTGATCATTCGAGCCCTCTTGGCAGCCGCCACCACCAAAGTGTACTTGCTGTCGACATTCTTCATCAAGCTTTCAAGGGATGGTTGCTCCATAGAAGACTCCATTCCTCCTTTGGCTTATGTAGTTAGATGGAAAATCTGCCGACTGACCCGGCATCTTTCGGCTATTAAGATGGCTTTCAGCTTCTCCACCGCCCGAGTGACTTCATCATTTAATACAACGTAATCGTAATCAGTAACATGACTCAGTTCATCACTCGCACAACTTAAGCGTTTGCGGATCTCTTCTTCTGAATCGGCACCACGCTTAACAATGCGGACGGCCAGTTCCTCCAGGGAAGGAGGCATCACAAATACAAATACCCCCGCTGGGAACTTCTCTTTAATCTGGCGAGCTCCCTGAATATCAATCTCCAAGATAATATCCCGGCCACTGGCCAGAGTTTCCTCCACAAACTTACGCGGTGTGCCATAATAATGATCATAAACCTGGGCCCATTCCAAAAGCTCTCCCCGTTCAGCCATATCTTGAAATTCGGCAGTAGACAAAAAGAAATAATTCACCCCGTGATTTTCCCCCGGTCTCGGGGAACGGGTAGTCACCGAGATAGAATACGTCAGTTCAGGGCACTTTTGCAGCAGCGCTTTGCATAAAGTACCCTTCCCCGCGCCAGAAGGTCCAGACAATACCAGCAGAATTCCGCAACTCGGCCTGGCCCAAAACTTCCGTTCAGACATTATTCAGCATCCTCGTTTTGTTGGGTAATCTCTTTCGCCGATAGGCGGTGGGCAACCGTTTCTGGTTGAACAGCTGACAAAATAACGTGATCACTGTCGGTAATGATAACCGCTCGAGTACGTCGGCCATAAGTTGCATCAATCAACATTCCCCGTTCTCGGGCTTCTTGAATGATCCGCTTGATCGGGGCCGATTCCGGGCTAACAATCGCCACAATGCGATTGGCCGAAACAATGTTTCCAAACCCAATGTTAATCAGTTTAATTTCCATGCTTCCCTGGTGAAGTCACTCCTCCCAGGATTCACCTCCTTGCATATTTAGGTTGGGCCTGTCCCAACACTGGGTTGCGGTGAGAATACTATTCAATGTTCTGGATTTGCTCGCGGATTTTTTCGAGTTCGCTTTTGACTTCCACCACCAGGTGAGCAATGGGTAAATCATTAGCCTTTGACCCAATGGTATTAATCTCGCGACCCATTTCCTGTACCAGAAACTCAAGTTTACGCCCAATCGGCGTGTCAAGTCCCAGTGTTTCTCGGAATTGGTGCAAGTGACTGTCCAACCGAACCAGCTCTTCGGTAATATTGCAGCGTTCAGCAAAAACAGCCACTTCCATGGCCAGGCGCGCCTCATCAACCGTGGTCTCACCCAGCAGTTCTTGGACCCTCATTTGTAAACGTTCACGATAGGACTGGACGACATACGGCACTCGCGCCTCAATTTCCTTAATAAATTGTGCAATTTTGTTTAATCTATGTATTAAATCCTCGCCCAGCTTCTTGCCCTCCTGCTGGCGCATCAAAATCAATTCTTCTACGGCCAGAGAAACAGCAGGCTCGGCTACTGACCAGATTGTCTCCAGGTCGTTTTCGGGTTCCTCGAGCTTGAGCACCTCCGGCAGACCTGCTACCTGGTCAACTCCAACTTGAAGGGGAATTTCCAGTATTTGCGCCAATTCCTTCAAAGAATTATAATAAGCTATCGCTAATGCCTTGTCAACCTTTACCAAACGGCTTTTTTCACTTTCATCTTCAATGTTCAAATAAACATCAATCCGCCCACGGGAAACTTTATTCAATATGACCCGACGGATTCGTTCTTCTAGTGGGGAATACTGCCGCGGCAACCGTACCACTACTTCACTGTAGCGGTGGTTTACGGCCTTCATCTCGGCCACAATAATCTTTCCCTCACCGCAAACCTCAGCCCGTCCAAAACCCGTCATGCTTCTTGGCACCGGACAACCCCCTAATCAGAGATAATCATCTTCACTAAGCCCCACTCCTGCATATTGTTTCCATCAACCGGCAGGCTATACAAGAATAACCAAATTTAGGGACTCAGTCATTTAAAGCATAGTATTTCGACCAGAAAAACGAAAATCCTTTTTTAGAAAAAGAAAAAACAGTGTAGGTTTTCCACCGCTTGAGCAACCTAGCGAGAATGGTGCACCCTGAGATAAACAAACTTTAGTCTTATTGGATGGATAACCCAGTAATAAATCCCTGCCATAACCGTTTGCCAACCGCCGCCAACCAAACAGATCGTCCATTGTAACGGGTGAAGCGGGACAGTATGGAAAACATTCTGCAGCCACGGAACGTATATTACAGTCAGTTGCATCAATGCAGAACAAACTACTGCCAGTACTAAATATGGATTAGAGAAAAATCCGAGCTCAAACACCGAATAATGCTCCGATTTACAATCAAACACATAAAACAACTGACAAAAGACCAGGGTACAGAACGCCATCGTTCGGGCTTGACTGATTTGGTCACCACCCCTTGCTGGTAACAGGAAGAGTCCGATCAAAAAAACCAGCAGCGTCACCAAGCCGATCTGGGCACCGCGGGAAGCGATTTTCCCTCCTAGACCGTGAGAAAAAACACTTTCGCGCGGATGACGAGGTGGTCGGCGCATTACATCGGGATCCGCATTTTCCAACCCTAAAGCGATCGCCGGCAAGCCATCGGTGACCAGATTGACCCAGAGCATCTGGATCGGAAGGAGGGGAAGCGGCAATCCCATTAAAGTCCCTAAAAACATGGTTAAGACCTCTCCCGTATTGCAGGCCAGGAGGTAGCGGATGAACTTGCGAATATTATCGTAGATGGCTCGCCCCTCTTCAACTGCCGCTACAATAGTGGCAAAGTTGTCATCCGCCAGGACCATCGCCGAGGCTTCCTTCGTCACATCCGTACCCGTTCTCCCCATGGCAATGCCGATGTCAGCTTCCTTGACAGCCGGGGCGTCATTGACCCCATCTCCTGTCATAGCCGTAATGTGGCCGCGCTGTTTTAGGGCACGAACAATCCGCAGTTTGTGTTTGGGAGATACCCGGGCATAAACCGCAATGTCGTCTACCCTTTTGGCCAGTTCCTCATCTGACCACCGGTCAAGTTCCTTCCCGGTGACTGACTGTTCCTTCCCACGGATGATCCCGAGTTCACGAGCAATGGCACAGGCGGTGACCTGGTGATCCCCAGTTATCATCACTGTCTTTATTCCCGCTGCTTGCGACAACTCAACTGCCCGGATGGCCGACGGTCGCGGGGGATCGAGCATCCCGGCCAGACCAACAAAAACCAGATTTTTTTCCACAGTATCCACTTCAAGCTCTTCAAAGTTGGGCGGTAACTCCCGGTAAGCGAAAGCCAACACGCGAAGGGCCTGCCGGGCCATATCTTCATTGTGTCGAAGAACCAAGTCCTTATGCTCATTGGTCAACCGAACCACTCGGCCAGCGAGTTCAATGTAATCACACAGGTCGAGGATGACATCCGGTGCTCCTTTTACATAGGCAGTGCGCTGCCCGTTATCCTTCTGACAAACCACACTCATCCGCTTCCGTTCAGAGTCAAAAGGAAGTTCAGTCAGTCGTGGCTCCTGCTTTTCTAATTCCTTCTGAGTGACTCCTCCTTTCGCGGTCAAAACAACCAGGGCCCCTTCCGTCGGGTCCCCGCTAATGCTCCACTCACGGTTGCCTTTCTTGCCAGTTATCCAGTCTTTAACACTCAACTTCTCTCTTTTGAGCTGAGCATTGTTACACATCGCCGCTATCTTGAGCAGTTTATCCAAGCCCTCCCGTTCTTTTTTGGTTAAGGGTTTCCCTTTTAATTCAAATTCCCCTCTGGGTTCATAACCTTCCCCGGTGACCTGAATCGTCTGGCCGTTGACAAAAATTTGCCGCACCGTCATCTCGTTTTTTGTCAGTGTGCCGGTTTTATCCGAACAAATCACAGTTGCACAGCCTAGAGTTTCAACCGCTGGCAATTTCCGTACGATCGCCTGACGGCGAATCATTTTCTGCACCCCAATCGCCAGAGCGATTGTGACGATCGCCGGGAGTCCCTCGGGGATAGCCGCCACCGCCAGGCTGATCCCCGATAGAAACATTTGCATAGGGGACTCACCCCGCCAGATACCGGTAACAGCAACCACAGCACAGATTCCCAGACAGAGAAAAACCAGAATCTTGCCCAGCTGTTCCAGGCGTTTTTGCAGTGGGGTATCCTCTTCTCCTACGGTCTGCATAATCGCGGCGATTTGTCCCATCTCTGTATGCATGCCGGTACTAACAACCAAACCCTGACCCCGTCCGCGAGTAACCACTGTTCCCATGTAAGCCATGTTCCGTCGGTCACCCAAACCGCTCTCCGGGTCTGGTAGTTTATCAGTGCGCTTTTTCACTGGAATGGACTCTCCCGTTAATGTTGATTCCTCGATCTCCAGGTTAACCGCCTTGGTTAGACGCAGGTCCGCCGCAATCCGGTCGCCGGTTTCCAGGTTCACTAGGTCACCAGGCACCAGATCAGCCGCCGGAATTTTTTTTTCTAGGCCATCTCTGAGCACCCTGGCTTCAGGAGCAGTTAGTTTCTTCAGGGCTTCCATAGATTTTTCCGCCCGATACTCTTGAATAAATCCCAATGTGGCATTTAAAACCACAATCGCCAAGATGGTTATCGCATCCGCCACCTCACCGAGCAATCCTGAAATAATCGTGGCCGTCAGCAAGATAAGAACCATAAAATCCTTAAACTGGGAAATAAACATCTTGATTGGAGATATGCGTGTTGGCTCAGCCAGTTGATTTGGACCATACTGCTCAAGGCGTCGAGTTGCCTCTTTACTACTTAATCCCTTGCGCAGATCCGTCCCCAATTTTGTTGTGGCTTCGATTAGGTCGAGCGAGTGCCATTGTCCCGAGGGATTCATCATATAAGACCTCCTTTTAAGCCCTGAACAATTATCAGCCGTATTTGGTATCGGCTTCCTCATATTCATATTCACATTGATGATAAAAAATAACTGGAATGGCAGCATATACGCAAAAAGAAACCCTATTCCTTTGAACCCAGGAATAGGGTAATTTTTGTCCACTATGGCATAGCGAACAAACCGAGTTGGAGAGTTTTTAAATTGCTTTTAGAAGTCCTCCAGCTTCAACTTATAAATGTGCTGCTCCCCATCATTGGCCGGTCGATCCAGATAGTACAGCGTGCGCCCAACCACGTTCGGCTCCAGACCACTGGTCAACCATCGCTTCTGGCCAGTGAGTAAATTCACTCCAATCAATTCGCGTGAATCCTGGTTACAGTAGACAATGTGGCTGGCATCGACCCAGCAAAGGCCATAGATTCGACCAGCCTCACGGGCAACCTGACGGCGGCATTGTCCACGGCGATCCATCAGCCATATGGTATCAGCAACCCCATCTTTCCTAAGAAAGGCGATCAGGGCTCCATCAGGAGAATAGCTTGGAAACAAATCACCTGGTTTAGCCAGGGAAGTCAAATCCGTCACCTCTCGGGTCGCAACTTCAATCTGCTTAATCAACGCATCAGTCATCTCCGGGCTGAGCACTTCATTAATCAACAGGTAGCATCCATCGGGCGACCAATTTAGCATCGATGTATCGACAAAATCAGTGGCCACCGGTTTTTCCGTCCCTCCATCGGGCGAGATCAAGGCAATTTGTTGAGTGTAACCCTCCGAATAAGGCAGCCCCGTCCAGTCCCCATAAGCGATTGTTCGACCGTCCGGCGACCAGGCTACGTAACTAAATCCGTTGACCTGTTGGGGAGTCGACCTGGTCGTTTTAATCACCCGCACCAGGCCATTAGCGAATGAGAACACACAAAGTTTCTCATCTTTTCCTCGAACCTCTTCCTGTTTAACAAAAGCCAGGTGTTGACCGTCAGGCGACCAGGACAAACTCCGACTCAACGTCTGACCGATGATAACGGTCTTTCCCTCTTCATTGAGGTATGAAAGACCATGGTCGTACCCTTCTCCGAGCAGGGCAATCCGCTTACCGTCAGGCGAAACCTTCAACCCTGCCAGGGGAAAACTGGGTTGGCAGATCACTTCCCCCAGGAACACCGGCTGTTTCTGCGGCGCACGCAAAACGATTTCCCTGGCCGTGCCGGTACTGTCAATACTCGCCTCAACGTAGAAATCAGGACGAAGGTCCTCAAACTTCACCAGCCAACCACCAGTTCTATGCAGATAAATCAGTCGAGTTGCCGGTTGGATTTTGACTCTGAATTTCGCCTCAGCTGGTTCGTGACCAATAATATCCAGAGTTCTGTCCTCTGTATTAATTGCAACCAGGTAACCCTTGACCATCTGCGGATCGGCTGAGGGGTGCTCAAAACTTGCGGTTTTTAACGGAAGAAAGGTAGCCCCTTCTGCATTAAGCTGAAAAACTCCCGGACGACTGCACCAAAAAAACAGCCCTATTCCAATCAGGAGCATGGGTATGAGAACGCCTCCTACAGTCTTCCGTTTCACCGCACGTCACTCCCTTTGGCCAAAATTAACCAGCGTATTATTACATATTCTTTCTACTTTATCAAATTCCCTCTATACACCAGCTATATTCGGTCGCAAGTTTCACGCACCGTGTCAAAATACGTTAGAATCGTTCAGGTAAATGCCAGAATTTGTACTGAATGTTTTCCGACCAGGCTGGAGAATCCTGATATGTCCAATACCGTCTGAACGCAGCTACCGTATGGGCGGCCACCAGGGGTTGACCATAGGCATCAAAATCTACTACCACCGTTGAGTGCTGCCACTTGCCATCCCCGTCAAAGTCATAACTGATCACGTCCCCCAACTGCAGTTGGTCGGCACTTTCCACCTCGCTGGCGTGTAAACCAGTCTGGCTGGTCGGCAAATACCACCGCAGGCTGTGCGCCACTGCCCAACTCAAGCTCCAGCGGTCACTCTCCCCACCACTACCAAGGTACCACCAACCCCGAGGCTGCCCCACATAGGTCATGGGCGCACCCCCTGCCCGTAGTGTCTGCGATACGAAGTTAGTACAATCGACAGCAAATCGTTTGTACTGGGGGTTAAAATCATTCCACCAGCGCGCAGCGTAGCTTACTGCTCGCTGCCGGTTGTATTGTCCACTAGCCACCGTCGATATTTCAGGCCACCTACGCCTCGCCAGCAGTTGCAGTTGCATTGACGACTGAAGGGGTTCGGGCGGCCAAGGATAACCATCTACCTCCTGCTGGCTAGCTGTGATCACCCATTGTCCACCCCGTTTCGCCCACGTCAATTTCTCCCGCTGTCGGATCGCTTGGGCCTTGACTTGCCCCAACTGACGGTAGCGGGTCAGAGTCGTTCTGATTACTGCCAGGTTATAGATTGCTTCTCCATCGCCATCAATCAAGTCAAGCTCGACCTGGGTTCGGTGATCGAGAATGTTGAGCAAACGCGCACGATTTAAACTTCTCCATCTCTTGATTTGGCGGCTGCAGTACTCCCAGCCCGACTTGTCATCCTCTTCCGTATTATAGTAATAGTAACGCCATAACCCCCCTTGGTCCTCAATTTGGGTTGCCTGGTGCCAAGCTTGATAGTAATCTTGCACAGTCACCAGCAAATCTGGCGGAATTTTATCAGCCGCTGAACACGATTTTGGTAGTGGATTTAATGATACCCGTTGATATACCGTACTAATCTCTCCTCTCGCCATACTCAGTTTTTCTTTGCCGGCGTTTCTGTTTCCAATCTGTCTGCCCTATGATATGAAAATTGACACTATTCCGTCCCCAATGCTATACTGCAAGGGAATCAGTATGCAAAAAAGGGAGGCTAATGGCGATGGCCTTCGACGGTTTGGTACTGGCCGCGGTACGCGCCGAATTAAGCAAAATAATCATTCAGGGGAAAATTGACCGGGTATATCAGCCAGAGAAGGAAGAAATCATGTTACATATCCGTCAACCCGGCCAAAATTACAAGCTTATTCTGTCTGCCCAGGCCCAAGATGCCCGAGTTCATCTGACCACCGAAACGAAAGCCAATCCTCTTACTCCCCCCATGTTCTGCATGGTCCTGCGCAAACACCTAGAGGGCGGCCGCATAATCCGAATTGAACAGCCGAATTTCGAAAGAATCCTTCACCTGTATATTGAATCACCAAACGAGTTGGGACAACTTTCGGAAAAGATCTTAATCTGTGAGATCATGGGGAAACACAGCAACATTATCCTGGTTCAGGCAGAAGATCAGACAATCTTAGACGGCATCAAACGGTACACTCACGCAGTCAGCCGCTACCGGGAGGTTTTACCCGGGCGAACCTACCTGGCCCCGCCCAACCAGGGAAAACTCAACCCGCTGATCATCCAAGAAGAGGAATTACGGGACATTATCTGGTCATCAGCCTGGGATAAAACCTTACCCGATATTCTTTTTCAAACCTTAATCGGGGTCAGCCAACTCCTAGCTCGAGAACTGGTTTTTCGCGCTGGTCTGCCGTTCGATCTCCAGTTACATCACTGTGGCGAGTACGAGCTGCACTGTTTATGGCGGGCAGTGAGGTGGTTGCAGGAAACTATTGCTACAGAAAATTATTGCCCGACCATTGTGGTTAAGAGCGGGAAGACGGCCTTTTCCGCCGTTGAACTCACTCACCTGGGTAGCGGTGATTTTACCTGCTATCCAACCATCAACCATTTGCTCGAGACATATTACGCAGAGAAGCAATGTCAGCGTCAGTGGCAGGAGCGGTATCAGCGCTTAATAAAATTAGTTGACAACGAACTCAGCCGGTGTTATAAAAAACGAGCTCTCCAGGAAGAAAGTTTAGTTGAAGTCCAGGACGCGGAAAACTGGCGGATCGCGGGGGAGTTGCTCACCACTTATTTATGGCAGTTAAAACTGGGAGACACAGAAGTGGAATTACCTAACTTTTACGATCCGACCGAGAAACCGGTCCGGATCGTGCTAGATCCACAGTTGACCCCGGCCGAAAACGCCCAACAATACTTTCGAAAATACGCGAAGAAACGGGACAGCTTATCGATTATTCAGAAGCAATTAGCAAAAACTCAGGAGGAAATCGATTACCTGGAATCGGTGCAAACCGCGATAGAACAGGCCCAGAGTCTGGCTGAACTGATTGAAATTGAGCAGGAGCTGCAGGAAGAAGGCTACTTAAAAATCAAGATTGCCCCAGGTAAAAACCATCCCACTAAAACAAAAGAAATGCCCATGGAGCCAAGGGTATTTGTTTCCTCAGATGGACTGGAGATCCTGGTTGGCCGCAACAACAAACAAAACGACTGGTTGACCCTGCGCCTAGCTCAGAAAGAAGACTGGTGGTTCCACACCAAAAACATCCCCGGTTCACACGTAATCGTCAGAGTGCCGGCAGGTAAAGAGATTCCCAGCCGGACCCTGGAAGAGGCCGCTGTTCTGGCCGCTTATTTTAGCCGGGCCAAAAATTCCAGCGCGGTGCCGGTTGATTACACACAGCGGAAAAATATCCGCAAGCTCAAAGGCACCCCACCTGGGCGGGTGCTCTACGATCACCAGCGGACCATTTACGTCACGCCGACTGAGGAGCTGGTGAGCCGATTAAGAAAACAGTGAAAAATGCGAACAGGCGTTCGACTTGTTCCAGAGGCTATGGTAATATGTAAATTATAGAATAATTTATAAATCGAAGGATAGTCTTTGGTTCGTCTGGCCAAAAAACCAACTATGATCAACATCGATGAGCATATTCCTTCTTTAATTAACTACTGTCAAAATAATCAGCACATCATTGCCATGTACTTATATGGTTTCTACGGCACCAAGTATCAAACCCCGTTAAGCGATGTCGACCTGGCTGTCATTTTAGACCTGAAGAAAGATTTCAACCTGGCCGATCAGTTGGAGTTGCACGCTGAGATCTGCGAGGTGCTGCGCGAAGATGACGTTAACCTGACTGTGCTCAATCGTGCCCCGTTGACCATGATGTTTAAGGTTATTAGCACCGGCTGTCTCATATACGAACGCGATCCCCAGGCCGTAAACAATTTTCATGAGCGGGTGTTTAAAGAGTACAGGGACTTTTCTCTTGATCTAAGCCGGTTTCAACGCGAATTTGACGTTTCACTACGGGAGGCCTATCTCAATGGTCAACAAAGATAAGGTCTGTGATAAGATCTTCATTATAGTTTATAGAAAACTCCTCGCGCCGTTTGCGCTCACTTAAAGCGGTCACACTCCAACAATTCAAAGAAGACTTTATCCGCTGGGCGGCCGAGAGGTTCCTGTAATTCCGGTGTCATACTTATAAAATTTCAGCAAAAACTTAAAGCCAGGAGACATAATCCTCCTGGCTTACTTATCGCCAATTACGTTCTTGCGCACCGTGGGTTCGCTTAGACCTGCCGGCTACCCGGCTTGACCACGGGCAATCCTTCCTTACATAGCGGGCACTCCTCGGCCGGCCAGGAGACCACGTCCAGGGTCAGCACCGCCTCCTGCTGGACGCCAAACTTGACCTGCCCATTGCTACGGTCAACCAGTACCCCAACGCCAACGACTTCTCCGCCCTGGCCCTTGACCACCTCGATCACTTCTTGGACCGAGCCGCCGGTGGTCACGACATCCTCAACAACCAGGACTTTCTCGCCCGGCTTAATGGTGAAGCCACGGCGCAGGCTCATCACTCCGTTTTCCCGCTCGGTAAAGAGAGCCCGCACGCCTAAGGCCCGAGCAACTTCGTAGGCGACAATAATTCCCCCCATCGCCGGTCCGATCACCAGGTCAATCCGCTGACCGCGGAAACGTCGGGCTAGTTCTTCACCGAGCCGCGCAGTATGGTCAGGGTGTTGGAGAACCAAGGCGCACTGCATGTACCGGTCGCTGTGTCTCCCCGAAGTCAGTCGGAAGTGCCCCTCCAGCAGGGCCTGGTCCTCTTTAAACATGGCTAAAGCTTCTTCGCGTGTCAACATGCTGATTCCTCCATCTCTGTTAATATATCTTTGGCCGCCTGACGCGGGTTAGCCGCACCGGTTATTGGCCGACCAATGACCAGATAAGAGGCCCCCGCCTTAACTGCTTCACCGGGGGTCATGACCCGCTTCTGGTCGTTCAGAGCCGTTCCCCGGGGTCTGACTCCAGGAGTAACAATGAGAAAGTCCGGCCCGCAGGCCGCCCGGATCGACGCAATCTCCTGGGGCGAAGCCACCACTCCATCAAGACCGGCTTCTTGCGCCAACCTCGCCCAGGCCACCACCTGCTCGGTCAAATTCCGCTCAATGCCGATCTCCCTGCTTAATTGCTCCTGGCTAATACTGGTCAGAACCGTCACCCCGATTACCAGGGGCCTTGGTATCCCCAGTCGTTCGGCCTCCTGACGCGTGACTTTCACCGTTTCCTCCATCATTTCCCTGCCGCCGGCTACGTGCACATTGTACATATGTACCCCGTGTCGGGTCATCACCTTACCCGCCTGGGCCACCGTGTTGGGGATATCGTGAAACTTCAGGTCAGCGAAGATGCGTCCCCCCAGGCGTTTGACCACCTCCAGGATAGCCGGTCCCTCGCTGTTGAACAACTGCATGCCGACCTTGAACATGCCCACCTGGTCGTAGAGCAACTCCACCAGGCGCTCTGCCTCTACCTGGCTGTCCACATCCAGGGCCACGATCAGGCGGTCTTTAGCTGAAAGCATTAGTTATCGACCTCCTTGAGCAAAATATAATTCCCAAAACTACTTCTTCCAGGCTGCTCCGACCAAGTCGTTGATATCCTCCACGCCAAACTCTTGGCAATACGCCTCAATTCCCGCTATAACATCCATGGTCGCCCGGGGATTGACGAAATTACCCGTTCCAACCGCTACCGCGCTGGCCCCGGCCAGGATAAACTCGAGCGCATCCGCCGCGTTCATGATCCCGCCCATGCCGATAATCGGTAGGGGCACCGCCTGGGCCACCTGCCAGACCATCCGCACGGCCACGGGACGGATCGCTGGACCCGATAATCCACCCATCACGTTGGCCAGGATCGGTTTCCGCCGCCGGATATCAATCGCCATGCCCAACAGCGTGTTGATCAGCGATAGAGCATCGGCACCGGCATCAGCGACTGCCCGGGCTATTTTGACAATATCGGTTACGTTGGGAGAAAGCTTAGCAATAATCGGCAAACGCGTCGCCGCGCGCACCCCACCAATCACTTCCGCCGCCATTTTGGGGTCGGTACCAAAAGCCAATCCGCCCATCTTCACGTTGGGGCAGGAAATATTCACCTCCAGGCCCGCCACCCCTTCAGCCCGATCCAGCCGCCGGGCCACTTCAACGTAATCTTCAACCGTATTGCCAGCAATGTTAACAATCACCGGCACCCCGATTCCGCGCAAGTAAGGCAGGCTTTGCGCAATAAAGGCATCAACCCCGGGGTTTTGCAGACCGACCGAGTTCAGGATTCCCGCTGGGGTTTCGACAATGCGGGGTGGTGGGTTACCCAGGCGCGGTTCTAATGTAGTCCCTTTGACCACGATCGCCCCCAGTCGACGCAGGTCAATGAACGGAGCATACTCAGGACCAAATCCGAATGTTCCCGAGGCTGTCGTGACCGGATTTGCCATTTTGATTCCCCCGATGTTAACCGCCAACCTAGTCATCAAAGCTCACCTCTTCCCCGCGAAACACTGGTCCTTCAGTACAAACCAGAGCATAATCCCATCCACGGTCAGGCGCATGATCTTCTGGCGTGTTAGCCCGTTTAACTTTACAGACACAGGTCAGACAGGCCCCAACACCACAACCCATATGTTCCTCAACCGCTACCTGCAGGGGAATACGGTGGGTCATACTTAGCCGCTGCACTTCTTTCAACATCGGTACTGGCCCACAAGTATAAATGCTGGAGACGGTCTTCTCCGCCACCAGTTGTCTCAGCCGTTCAGTCACTAAACCCGCGTGTCCCAGGCTGCCGTCCTCGGTAACAACTTCGACCTCACTCCCAGTAGCCTGGAAGGTCTCAACACCCAGTGCCAGTTCGCGAGTTCTGGCCCCGATTAAGATGGTGACCTGCGCCCCCTGAGCGCTCAACTCCTCCACCAGGGCCAGGAGGGGGGCCACCCCAATTCCTCCTCCCACTACCACCGGATGGGAGCCGGCCACTGTCAGGTCAAAACCACGGCCCAAGGGACCCATAACGTCAAGTTGCTCCCCCGGCTTCATCGCCGCCAGCAACCGCGTTCCCCGACCGACCACTCGATACAATAGAGTTACCACGCCGGTTTTACGATCCCAGCGGTGAAGGCTGATCGGTCGCCGCAGCAACGGGTCCCAACCACTGCCAATCCGAATATGGACAAATTGACCGGGTTTTGCCTCTTCTGTCATCTCTGGTGAAACAAACTGCATCAGGTAGTGCTCAGGTGCAACCCGCTCGTTTTTAACTATTTCTGTTTGCATCACTATTGGCACTCTAAAACCGCCTTTCCTTGTTCGAGCTTAAAGATGGGTAACTACTAGATCAATAAATACTCCTGAAATACTCCTGCAGCGGCACCAACTGGAATTCCTCACCGCGGTGGAGTGAGCATAACACCTGCTTGATGATCGCCGCCGTATCCAGCGAAGTCAAACAGGGGATGCCCAGTTCCACCGCTGCCCGGCGGATTTTAAACCCATCCCGTTCCGGCATCTTCCCTTTGGTCAGGGTATTGATGACAAAGTGAATTTTCTCGCCGCGGATGAGGTCAATGATATGAGGTGAACCCTCGCGAATCTTGTTTACTTTCTCCACTTCCAGACCAGCCTCACGCAGGTACTGCGCTGTCCCACTGGTGGCTACCAGATAGAACCCCAGGTCGGTAAAGGCCTTGAGCAAAGGAACGGCTTCGGCTTTGTCTTTGTCCGCGATTGTCGCCAGAATCGTCCCCTGGGTGGGGATATCGATGCCGGCCGCCACAAACGCTTTGTACAAGGCCCGGTCCAGGCTCTGGTCGACACCCATCACTTCGCCCGTCGATTTCATCTCCGGTCCCAGCGAGATGTCAACCTGGAGGAGCTTAGCGAACGAAAAGACAGGCACTTTAACCGCGTAGAAGTTTGGCGCTGGGTGCAGTCCATGTCGGTAACCCAGATCTTTCAGGGTTTTACCCAGGATAATCTCCGTCGCCACCTTGACCATCGGGATGCCGGTGACTTTGCTGAGATAAGGCACCGTCCGGCTTGACCGGGGGTTAACCTCAATTACATAGACCCGGCCGTCCTTGATCACAAACTGAATATTAATTAATCCTTTTACCCGCAAGGCTCGAGATAGTTTAATTGTATAATCAATGATCTGATTCGTTTCATCTGCTGAAAGGGTATAAGCCGGATAAACTGCAACGCTGTCCCCGGAGTGAACACCAGCCCGTTCAATGTGTTCCATGATGCCGGGGATCAGCACATCTTCGCCGTCGCTAATGGCGTCCACCTCTGCTTCTTTTCCCTGCACATACTTGTCAACTAGAATAGGATGCTGCGGCGAAACCCGGACCGCAGTGGCCATGTATTCATCCAATTCCTCCTGGCTGTAGACGATCTCCATCGCCCGTCCACCCAGGACATACGAAGGCCGCACCAGTACTGGAAACCCAATCTCTGCCGCAATTTCCTTGGCTTCGGGGACTGAAATAGCTGTACGTCCCGGCGGCTTGGGGATTCCCAGTTCGATCAGGAGACGGTCGAACCGATCTCGGTCCTCCGCCCGGTCAATATCTTCGACTGAGGTACCCAGAATCTTGATCCCCGCGTCAGCCAGTGGTTTGGCCAGATTGATCGCGGTTTGCCCGCCAAACTGCACGATCACTCCTTCGGGCTGCTCTTTCTCTAGGATATTAAGTACATCTTCCGGGATCAAAGGTTCAAAGTACAGCCGGTCCGAGGTATCGAAATCGGTACTGACCGTCTCTGGGTTGTTGTTGATGATGATGGCCTGTCGGCCAGTGCCGCGCAGAGCCCAGACTGAGTGCACCGAGCAGTAGTCAAACTCAATACCCTGACCAATACGGATTGGCCCAGAACCTAAAACCACCACTTTGGGCACCTGGTCGGGTTCAGCCTCATCTTCCTGCTCATAGGCTGAATAGTAATACGGGGTTTCCGCCGCAAATTCGGCAGCACAGGTATCAACCATTTTGTACACCGGCACAATCCCGTGTTGCTTGCGGAAGGCCCTGACCTCAAGCTGACTCTTGCCAAGCAGTTTGGCCAGATCAACATCAGCATAACCCATTTTCTTCGCCCGGCTGATCAGTTGCGGTTCTGGAAAACCTCCATCATCACGCGGGGCCTGGGCCAGTTCACGTTCCAGGTTGACGATCTTCTGAATTTTAGCCAGGAAAAACGGGTCGATGTTGGTAACTTCGTTGATTTCGGCCATAGACATGCCCCGCCTGAACCCTTCTGCCACCACGAAGAGGCGTTCATCGTCTGCTTCCCGCATCTTCTCGAGCAATGCCTCGCGGTCCAACTGGCTAAAGGCATCCACCTTCAGGCCGTAAATCCCGAGTTCAAGTGAGCGAATCGCTTTCATCAGAGCAGCTTCGAAGGTTCGGTCAATCGCCATCACTTCGCCGGTCGCCTTCATCTGGGTCCCTAAAATGCGGTCGGCCAGCGAGAACTTGTCGAATGGCCAGCGAGGAATTTTTAGCACCACGTAATCGATGGTCGGTTCAAAACAGGCGTAGGTTTTGCCCGTGACCGCATTGCGAATTTCGTCAAGGGTATAACCGATGGCGATTTTTGTGGCCACCTTGGCGATTGGGTAACCCGTCGCCTTGGAGGCCAGGGCGCTGGACCGACTGACCCGTGGGTTTACCTCAATGACATAGTACTGCTGGCTCCGGGTGTCCAAGGCGAACTGGATATTACAGCCGCCCTCGATCCCCAGGGCCCGAATGATCTTCAGGGAGGCCGTCCGAAGCATCTGATACTCCCGGTCAGTGAGGGTTTGCGCGGGAGCGACGACAATGCTGTCTCCCGTGTGAATCCCTACGGGATCAATGTTTTCCATACTGCAGATCGTAATGCAGTTGTTAGCCGAGTCCCGCATTACCTCGAATTCGATCTCTTTCCAACCCGCGACGCTGCGCTCAATCAGCACTTGTTTGATAATACTGTATTTTAGCCCTCGGGCGGCAATTGCTTCCAGTTCTTGGACATTGTGCGCAACCCCACCGCCGGTCCCACCCAGAGTATAGGCGGGACGAACAATGACCGGGTAGCCGATCTTCTCGGCAAAGGCGACCGCATCCTCTACCCGGTTGACAATCCGGCTTTCTGGGACGGGTTCCTTGATCTCCTGCATCATTTTCTTAAACAATTCCCGGTCCTCGGCCTTTTTGATCGCCGAAAGTGGCGTCCCCAGGAGTTCAACCCCTTCTTGGGTCAGGAAGCCATCCTCGGCCAGCTGCAAAGCCAAATTAAGACCCACCTGGCCGCCCAGGGTCGGCAACAACCCGTTTGGTTTCTCCTGACGGACGATCTTGGCGACAAACTCTCTGGTCAGCGGTTCAATGTACACCCGATCGGCAATATTGGCGTCAGTCATAATGGTAGCTGGGTTGCTATTGACCAACACTACTTCAAGGCCCTCTTCTTTCAGCGCCCGACACGCTTGGGTACCCGCATAATCGAACTCAGCCGCTTGGCCAATAATGATCGGACCGGAGCCGATCACCATCACTTTGTGAATTCCCGCTCTTCTAGGCATAAGCTTCTCCCCCTGTTGCTTCAATTATTTTCTGGAGCTACATCAGCACCTTCTGGTCCATCAAGGTTAAGAACTTGTCGAAAAGGTATTCCGAATCGTGGGGACCAGGCGCGGCTTCTGGGTGATATTGAACCGAGAAAATGGGCAACCGCCGGTGCTGCATCCCTTCCACCGTTCCATCATTCAGGTTGCGGTGCGAAATCCAGATTTCCGCGGGATCAAGCGATTTCTCATCAACAACGTAACCGTGGTTCTGCGAGGTAATGTAAACTCGACCAGTTTCCAAGTCCTTGACGGGATGGTTGGACCCCCGGTGGCCAAAGGTCAGCTTGTAAGTATCACCACCAAAAGCCAGAGCGAGAATCTGGTGCCCCAAACAAATTCCCATGATTGGCACTGTACCGATCAGGTCTCTGACCGTCTGGATTCCATAACTGACTGCCTTCGGATCACCGGGTCCGTTGGACAGGACGATGCCATCAGGTTGGTAAGCCAAAATCTGGTCAGCATTGTAATAACAGGGAACCACTACCACCTCACATCCCCGCTGGTGTAGAGTGCGGACAATGTTCTGCTTGGTGCCAAAGTCAACCAAGACAACCCGCTTTTCTCCACCGGTCAGCACATAGGCCTGCGGCGTAGTGACCTGACGCACCAGATCTACGCCGGCAAAACCGCTATTCGTTTTGACTTCCTGAAGGAGGCCAGGGATGTCCGCAGTCTCAGTGGTGATAATCCCCCACATCGTCCCATGGGTCCGGATCTTCCTGGTCAGGGCCCGAGTATCAATCCCCTGGAGGCCGATAATCCCATAACGCCGTAAGAAAGCATCCAGACTAGCGTTGGACTGCCAGTGGCTGGGAAAATCACACATTTCCTTCACCACAAACCCCCGGACCGCTGGATGCTTGGATTCAAAGTCCCAATTGTTCACCCCGTAGTTGCCGATCAGCGGGTAGGTCATGGTCACGATCTGGCCGCAGTACGATGGGTCTGTCAGAACCTCCTGATAACCCGTCATCCCGGTGTTAAACACCACTTCGCCGCTGCGCTTGCCTACTGCACCGAAAGCCTCTCCTAAATATACGCTGCCGTCTTCCAATACCAAGTAACCTTTAGCCATGTCATCCTCCTGTGCTGTTTATCCTTGTTGATGTTGCTCCACAATCCGCCGGTCCTTCATGACTACTCGACCGCCAACGATGGTGATCACCGGCCAGCCGCGCAGCAACCAACCATTATAGGGGGAGTTCTTACCCTTTGATTCAAACTTATCTATGTCCACCACCAACTCCAGGCGTGGATCGATCACGGTGATGTCAGCGTCAGCCCCAACTGATAAAGTGCCTTTTGGCAACCCCAGAATGCGCGCTGGGTTAATGGTCAGTTTCGCCACCACTGTTTCCAGCGGCATCTTCTCCCGTTCAACCAGTTCCCACCAGATCAGGGGAACCGCTGTTTCCAGGCCCACGATCCCAAATGAGGCAAAGGTGTACTCCCCATCCTTTTCTTCGAGCGTATGGGGAGCGTGGTCGGTCGCGATCACATCAATGGTCCCATCAACCAGGCCCTGCTTTAAGGCCGCAATGTCACTCGGTGTCCGCAAGGGAGGATTGACTTTGGTGTAAGTATCGAAATTCTTAACGATCTCATCAGTCAAAGTCAGATGATGGGGAGTAACCTCAGCTGTGACTTTAACGCCGCGCTGCTTAGCCTCCCGAATCAGCCTGACGCTCCCGGCCGTGCTGACATGGGCGATATGTACCGGGGTCCCGGTCATTTCACTTAAGATCAGGTCGCGCGCCACCATAACTTCTTCGGCTGCGTTGGGAATTCCCTTAAGCCCGAGAACCATTGACCAGTAACCTTCGTTCATCACCCCTTCAGCGGAGAGGTGCAGGTCTTCACAGTGACAGATAATCGGCAGGTCAAACATTTTCACGTATTCCAGAGCCCGCCGCATCACCTCGGCGTTCATCACCGGCCGTCCATCGTCTGACAGGGCGACTGCCCCGGCCGCCTTTAAGTCGGCAATTTCAGCCAGTTCTTCCCCACCAGAGCCTTTGGTGATCGCGCCAATCGGATAGACGTTAACCAATCCGTTCTGTGCGGCCCGCGCCTTGATAAATTCCACCACTGCCTGGTTATCCACCACCGGTTTTGTGTTCGGCATACAGGCAACAGAGGTGAACCCACCCATGGCCGCCGCCCGGGTCCCCGTTTTAATGGTTTCTTTCGCCTCAAAACCTGGTTCACGGAGATGGACATGCATGTCAATCAAGCCTGGGGTAACGATCTTCCCGGTAGCGTCAATGACCTCGGTCTCGCGGTCAACCGTCAGGCTCGCCCCGATGGCGGCAATTTTACCTTTCTCAATCAGCAGGTCGGCGTTCTGGTTAATCCCATTCGCCGGGTCAATCACCTGACCACCCTTAACCAACAATTTCACTGACTGTCCCTCCTCCCAGTAACAGGTACAGGATCGCCATCCGGATCGCTACTCCGTTGGTCACCTGTTCATTAATTACCGAATGTGGTCCATCAGCTACTTCGGGAGAAATCTCGACGCCCCGATTCATTGGCCCCGGGTGCAAGACCAGAACATCCGGCTGAGCATACTTCAAGCGCTCGTTAGTCAAACCAAACAGGCGCGAATACTCACGGATGGTCGGGAAAAGTCCTTTTTGTTGCCGTTCCAGTTGGATACGCAGGACGTTGACTACATCCACCCCTTCTAGTGCCTCCTCGACCCGGTAGAAACTTTTGACCCCTAACCTGGTAATCTCGGACGGCATCAAGGTTGAAGGGCCAACAACTCGTACTTCCGCACCCAGTTTGGTCAGGCCCCAAATGTTCGACCGCGCCACCCGACTATGGAGGATATCGCCCAGGATGGCCACTTTTAAGCCCTCGATCCGGCCTTTCTTCTCGCGGATCGTATACATATCAAGCAGGGCCTGAGTCGGGTGCTCGTGCTGACCATCACCTGCGTTAATCACCGAGGCCTTGAGGTGCCTGGCCAAATAGTGCGGGGTCCCCGATACTTGATGCCGGATGATGACCGCGTCTACTCCCATAACCTCAATGGTTTTCGCCGTATCCCGCAAGCTCTCTCCTTTTTGGACGCTGCTGGTAGCCACCGCCAGACTGACAGTGTCAGCGCTCATATACTTGCCGGCCAGTTCAAACGAGGTCCGGGTTCGAGTGCTGTTCTCGTAGAAGAGGGTGGCGATCACCTTTCCTCTCAAAGCCGGTACCTTCTTAATGTCCCGGTGCATGATATCTTTCATCGGGATAGCCGTGTCTAAAATCAGCTTGATTTCTTCGGCTGAAAGGTCCTCGAGTCCCAGCAGGTCTTTGCGGTTTAACCCCATCAATAACCCTCCCTTTGATAATTTAATAATCAGCAGAAATTAATGTTATCTACAATAAAAAGACCTCCCTATTAGTCTGCGAGACTAATCAAGAGGTCATTCCCAAGCACTGCTGTTTGAGACTTTCCCCTTTTTAGTCTCGCTGGACTAAATTAAAGGGTATTCACTAGCCGCTGTGCTCTTCAATCACCACGCGTTCTTCGCCGTCAACCTCTACCAGCTTGACGTGTACGATTTCCTTTCTCGACGTCGGTACGTTTTTTCCCACGTAATCAGCTCTAATCGGGAGTTCTCGGTGGCCCCGGTCGACCAGCACTGCCAACTGGATGGCCTGCGGCCGGCCCAAATCCATCAAGGCATCCAGGGCCGCGCGGATTGTCCGTCCCGTGTAGAGAACGTCATCCACCAGGACAATGGTCTTTCCGGTGACGCTCACCGGAACTTCTGTCCGGTGCACAACCGGCTGAACTGTCAACATCGTCAAGTCGTCCCGGTAAAGGGTAATATCCAACGTTCCAATCGGAACAGATTGACCCTCAATTTCAGCGATTTTTCTGGCCAGTCGTTCGGCCAGAGGAACCCCACGGCGACGAATCCCCACCAGGACCACGTTAGCTATCCCTTTGTTCTTTTCGATGATTTCGTGGGCGATCCGGGTCAAGGCCCGTCGAATCTGGTCGGCGTCCATGATTTGGGCCTTCGGTTGACCGGTCATTCCTTTAACCCCCTTACAATACAGAAAAGCCTGCTCACTTTGACCAGCAAGCAGGCTAATGCGCAAAAGTTAAAGCCATTTATGGCCTTCCCCAGTATGTCACCCTTGCTAGTCTCACGGGACTGCTTAAAGGCATCTTAATCATTAAGATTATGATAAGTGATCGGCTGAGCCTTGTCAAGAACTTTACATATTGGGTGTTTTTGCTGTAATTGCTCCGGAAGTGCCGGCGCTAGTGAAAAGCAGAATGTGGAAAGAATTGTAGGGGTTTGAGGCAAGAAAACGACGGACAATTCACTAAACTCCCTTAAACTAAAGCAATGGAGCTGGAAGAACATGTAAATAAGCAGCAGACCAAATAATTTACCTAAATAACGTTCCATTATAGACTCGCTATATTGAAAAATTTCTGTCCAGGATAGCGCATTCCCAAATCAGCTAACGGATAATATGCGAACAAAGCAGCCAAAAATGTGCCTAAAACTACAGCCACCCACGCGTTTTGCCCGAGGAAAGAAGCTTCTTCACTGGGAATGAATAGAACCGATGTTGCAATATTAACAAATATGATTATAAAAATAGCCTGCTGACTGGTTTTCACCGTTTTTTATTTTTACCTCGAGCCAAATTTTGTTTATTCTTCTGGCGAAATAAACAATTAAAGGCGGCTGTTTTTTAGTAGCATTATTGTTAATATTAATATTTTTTCATCTATTCATGGCTATTTTTTCTAACAAGGTGGTCTCAGGCCAGGATTAAATTTGCGACAGAAACCTGGCGGCCAACCGCCAACGCGATGGAAGATACATCCTGCACCAGTTTGCCGAAATTCCGCGGGGTCAGTGATTGCGGTCCGTCCGACAGGGCCAATTCGGGATTGGGGTGGACCTCGATCATTAGACCGTCGGCCCCGGCCGCCACCGCGGCCCGCGCCACCGGATTCACCATTTTCCACCGGCCGGTCCCGTGGCTGGGGTCAACAAACACTGGCAGGTGCGTGAGTTCTTTGGCCACCGGCACCGCGCTGATGTCCACCGTGTTCCGGGTTTGCGTTTCAAAGGTCCGGATTCCCCGCTCACAAAGAATGACCTGCGGGTTGCCCGCCGCCAGAATGTATTCGGCGGCCAGCAGCCATTCCTCAATGGTGGCTGAGAGTCCTCGTTTCAATAAAACCGGTCGATTAACCTGCCCCAATTCCCGTAACAGGGTAAAATTCTGCATGTTTCGGCTGCCCACCTGAAGGATATCCGCGTAAACGCTCACGAGTTCCACGTCCCGCACATCCATGACCTCGGTGACCACCGGTAAACCAGTGAGCTGACGGGCCTCGGCCAGGATGGCCAGTCCTTCTTTCCCCAACCCCAGAAAAGAGTAAGGTGAAGTCCGGGGTTTGAACGCCCCTCCCCGCAGAAGGTTGGCGCCCAACGCCTTGAGTTGAAGAGCAGTGGTCAGGTACTCTTCTCGCCCCTCCACGGCGCAGGGACCAGCGATTATGACAATTTCCGTGCCGCCGATGGTCACCTCCCCTACCTGAATGGTGGTTCGCTTTGTGGCCTCAGTCCGGGCCACGAGTTTATAGGGTTCCATTTTCCTCTCCCCCCCTGATGGCTTGTTTCAACTGCCGCACCAGCCTGGCAACCTCAGCCAACATCTTCGCCGGGTCAGCGGAATACTGCTCTACCACCCTGACGATGGCGCTACCGACAATCACCGCATCCCCCAGGCGGGCCAGCCGGGCCGCCTGCGCGGGATTAGAAATCCCGAAGCCGATTGCCAGCGGCTGGGTACAGCAACTTCTCACCCGCTTAATGAAATCTTCAATATCGGCTGGGACATGATCCC
>JABLXP010000025.1 GCA_013178045.1 Bacillota bacterium | reverse complement strand
GGTGCCAATATTTGACCACCTGTGGGGTGGCTGTCAAGGCCGCTGCCTTGATGCTGATGTTTTGAACGGTGAGGTCTCATAGCGGAAAAAATTTTTGTGGAGATACCTACTAGATCTTGACACGGACAATATCCAGGCATAGCTTGCCCAATCAGTTAACTTTCAAGTATAATTTGTTAGTATAATTAAGAGTGAGGTGGAAACAAGGTGATTCTGGTCAGTGCTTGCCTGCTTGGAATTAGGTCCCGCTACGATGGTCAAACTAATGCCAAGTCAGAACTGATCCCGCTTTGTCAGCGCGGATTGGCCATCCCGGTTTGTCCGGAACAACTGGGCGGATTGCCTACACCCCGTCCACCCGCCGAGATTCAGGGTGGGGACGGAGCAGCGGTTCTGGCTGGACAGGCGGTGGTGGTGAATGCGGCAGGTCGGGACGTGACGAGCGCGTTCGTTGCCGGGGCCAAGGAAGCCCTCAAGATTGCCATCTTGTACGGGGCTGATACAGCTATTCTCAAGGCGCGCAGCCCGTCGTGCGGCTACGGCAGTATCTACGACGGCACTTTTTCTCATCAACTGCAAAACGGTGATGGGGTCACCACCGCCATCTTGCGCACTCACGGACTCTCAGTTTATACCGAAGAACAGGTCACACCAGAGCTACTGAGGAGGTTGGTCTATGACAACAGCAATTGCCCTGCTCTCCGGGGGCCTCGACAGCCAACTGGCGGTTAAGGTTATCCAAGAGCAAGGAATTGAGGTGATTGGGGTTAATTTTAAAAGTCCGTTTTTCGGGGCGGCACCACCTGTTTATCGGGCAGCCGAGCAACTGGAGATTCCCCTACAGATACTGGACCTGAATGATGTCTATATGGATGTTTTAAAGAACCCGCGCTATGGTTATGGGAAAAACCTTAACCCATGCATAGACTGCCACGGATTGATGCTCCAGCGCGCCGGTCAGTATATGGAAGAAATCAAGGCCGATTTCCTGATCACGGGCGAAGTGCTCAAGCAGCGGCCTAAATCCCAGCACCGCGATGCTCTGCGGATTGTGGAAAAGTTGTCTGGTTATCCCGGTTTAATACTGCGGCCTCTTTCCGCCAAATTACTACCACTGACCATTCCCGAGGAGAAAGGCTTGGTTGACCGGGCACGCCTGCTGGACATTTCCGGCCGGTCACGCAAGCCGCAGATAGAACTCGCCAAAAAATACGGCCTAAGGGATTACCCATCACCTGGTGGCGGTTGTCTGCTGACCGTACCGAGTTTTGCGAACCGATTGCGCCGTTTGTTAACAATTAAATCTGTACCAACGAGTTCTGACCTGGAGTTACTCAAGGTAGGTCGCCATTTTTATTTTGACCAGTTTCCCGGCTGGCTGATTATTGGAAGAAAAAGTGAAGAAAACGAGCAGGTTAAGGAATTGGCACAAGCTGGAGATATTTTGCTGAAGGTCGTCAGCCATCCTGGGCCTACTACCCTGGTCCGCCCGCTCAATCCGGTTGAGCCGATCCCACACCCGGTGCTAGAAACGGCAGCCGGTCTGACGGCCCGGTACAGTGATGCCCAGAACCTGAAGCAAGTCGAGGTAAAATGCTGGCCTGTCGGCACTGGAGAAGAACAGGTGCTGGTGGTTAGCCCCCTTCAGCCCAACGAAATCACAGGAATAGAGCAGGTGTAGGTCAGAATCTGGCTCTGTCGTAATGCTGCGTCCGACAGGTTTAGCTGATGGCCAGGTATGACTCGCCCCTTTGGACAATTTTATTTTGCTTTTGCAGGCGCATAAGGTGCTTACAGATCATCATTTTTTCCCAGAAAACAAATCGATCATCCAGATGGCGGCGATAGAAAATGTTTTGGGCCGCAATCTCATTAATTGTCCTTGGTTTTTTTAACAATTTCAAGATTTTCTCTTCCCGCTCATAGATACGGTTAAGGTATTTGATCAATTTGGCCTCTACCTCAGCAGTAACTGGCTCGTGGTGGCTGGTCAGCAGAAGGGCTGGTTTTAAAGAAATAACTTTCTGGATAGAAATAATGAAATCATCCAAATTGGCCCGTAGATTCCCATAAAAAGGTCCCCAGTCACTCACGTCGATGTCACCAGAAAAAACAATTTTTTCTTTAGGGAAATAAAACGCGCAATGACCAGGGGTATGGCCAGGTGTATGGACAATTTGTAGTTCCACTTCTCCCCAATGAAAAACCTGTCCATCATTGAACTCGTAATGAACAGGTGAGGTTTGATAGCGGAAGACCGCGTTATGGCCTAATGAGATCCAGAAAACCTCTCCCTTCCTGGTTACCTGTAAGTTGTCATTAGTTCCCATCAGCTTTGGCCAGGCCCGAAAGCCTAATAGATCGATAAAATGTTCTACTGACCGCATCGGTGGAGCATCTAGGGCATGCGCCCAGACCTTGGCCTGCGGGAACAAACGGTTGCCCACGACGTGATCAAAATGGCAGTGCGAATTTATAATGTAGTTAATTGAATGAGGCTCAACCAGCTGAAGCTGCTCTTTTCCCGCTCCAGTATCGATCAGTACCCGGACCTCGTCTTCGATCAAGAGACAGTTGGCATAAGGAAAAGAGGCGTTGTTCTTGCCGGGGATCAGTTTGATTTTATCGGTAATTGGAATGGGCTGCATGCGAAAAATTTCCTCCTTCTCTGGACGCTACAGGGGGACAACTTCGGCCATGGCCGCGTAGCCCTGGATCGTCGGATGGCCACCATCCAGCAACAGATCCAAACGGATCGTCCCGCTGACCGGGTCCCGAAAAGCCCGGTCAAAATCAATCACCGTCAGGCCATTTTCCCGGGCATACTGGCGGATCCAATCCCGTAGCTTACTTAGTCGTGCCTCGTACTCATGAAATTCCATCGGTGTTGGCAGGCCGAGGACCGGGGTAATCCCGTTTTTGATGGCTTCCTGGCAGATGCCGGCCAGGTTATACGTTGTCCGGTCCCGGGACTCCCGGATGATGATATCATTCGCCCCACCGAGCACGATCACGTGTGAAGGCTCCAGGGCAACCACGTCTTCCTGGAAGCGCTCCCACATCTGCTCGGTGGTATCGCCATTGATGCCTTGATTGATCAGCGTCAGGCCGGAGCGTTCGGCCACCAACCGAACCCATGAGTAATCAGGGCCAAACGGGAACCCCCAGGTAATGCTGTCGCCCAGGCAAACGATTTTCGTAATTTCTCGACCGCCGAACATTTTACCCATTCGTTATCCCTCCTCGCCTAAGCCCCATTAATATCTGCTTTCTTTTACTTTTAACTGCCTGATTTTTGTGGTGTCACCGCTTTGCCTTTGGATTCCCCAGGGGGCTTTATCTGTTGAGACATCTCGATTAAGACCCGTTCCAGGTCCTTGAGGGTGGCCCCATAGCCGCCCCAGTCGCCGTCGCGAAGTTTTTTCTGCGCTTCCTGGAAGAGCTCGTTGGCTTTCTGAATCAACTGGGCGATAGGCAGCGGGCCTGGTTCGGGAGAAAGTTCTGTCTCTGCTGGCCGGCTGTAACCACTGGGATTAAAGATGCGTTGCAAGGCCGCATCCAGGGTGGGCTCCATCACCACCTGTTCCCCGTAGACCACGATTACCCGACGCAGTTCAGGCATCTTGCTCTGCTCGGCCTGCAGATAAAGTGGCTCAATGTAAAGCAGCGATTTTTCAATGGGGATTACTAACAGGTTGCCCCGGAACGTTTTCGAACCGCGCTGGTTCCATAGGGTTAGCTGCTGGGAGATCACAGAGTCCTGATCGATCCGGGCTTCGATCTGCATCGGCCCGTAGACAAGTTTCTGCTTCGGGAAGGTGTAGAGCAGCAATTGTCCGTATTTCTCGCCATCGGACCGGGCGCAGAGCCAGGCCACCATGTTTTCCTTATTGGTTGGGGTAAAGGGCAACATTAATAAAAATTCAGGCTTATTTTCTCCAGGTAGTTTCATAATTGTGTAATACGGTTCCATGGTTTCTTTCTTATCGCCAAAAAGTTCCTGGGGAATTGCCCACTTATCCTCTTTATTATAGAAGACACGCGAATCCTCCATGTGATAGGTGGCAAACATCCGTGCCTGCACTCCAAACAGGTCCTCCGGATATCGGATGTGCTGTTTCAGGTCAGCCGGCATTTTCTCCAAGGGCACAAATAGCGACGGCAGGATCTTGGCATAAGTAGTGATGAGCGGATCGTATTTATCGGTAATGTAAAAGGTCATCGAACCATTGTAAGCATCAATAACTACCTTGACTGAATTTCGGACGTAGTTGCCCCAGCCCTCGGTCGGTTCGGAGTATGGGTACTTATCGGTCACTGTGTAAGCGTCCTGAATCCAGTACAGTTTGCCGTCACTACCGATCACCAGGTAGGGGTCCCGGTCGTAGCAAAGAAACGGCGCAACCTTCCGTACGCTCTGGTGAATATTACGGTTGAGCAAGACCCGACTCTCCAGGGTCAGGTCATTAGCCAAGAGCAGCTTGTAGTCCCCCAGGCCGAAGGCAAACAGCACCCGGCGGAAAACAGACGAGATCTTGACGCCACCGGTGCCCTGGTAAGTGGTGTAGACATTTTCTTCACCAAGCGGGTAGTCAAACTCTTGGGTTTTGGTGTTAACAATGACATACTCGTCAGTTGCCTCGCCGTAGTAGATTTCTGGACGCTTAACCACCAGATCGACCCTTGACTGCGGCGGGATATCCTGGATAAAAAATTTCGGCAAACCCTCTGGAGTAACCTCGTTGACTGGGCTCATGCTGACTCCGTAACCATGGGTGTATTTTAAACGCTGGTTAACCCAGGTCTGGGCGCGGTCGGGCAATTGTCCCTGAATCAGTTCCCGCGGGGCCAGGACCACCTGCCGGTAGCGGCCATCAATATGGTAACGGTCGACGTCAAGGTCCTTGAAGGTGTAATACAGCCGCATTTCTTGCAGTTGAGCATACGTCTGTTTTAACGGCTGCCAGTCCCAGAGGCGGACATTCTTGACTGTATCGCTGTTTTTCTGGATATCGGCCCAGGTCAGGTTGTTGTCCGCCGGGAAATTTTGTTTTTCAATCTTGTCCAGGTTATAGGCCTGCTTCGTGAATTGAATGTTGTAGTTGATGAACGGCTGCTCTTTTTCAAACTCATTGGGCTCAACCACAAATTTTTGCACCATCCCCGGATAGATAACGCCAATGGCCAGGGATGTCAATAAAAGCAGGCCAATGCTGATGCCGACCCATTTGAGGCGGCGGATGAACAGGTTGATGATGATAATCACGGCACAGAGCAGGGCGACGACGGACAATACTTCGAGGGAAAAAAGTTTGGCATGAATATCGGTATAACCAGCGCCATAAACAACCCCGCTGGGCGAATACAGTAATTCATATGTATCCAACCGGTAGCCCCAGGCTTTCAAAGCAAAAAACAGAGCGACCAGCACAGATAGATGCACTTTGGGGCGCGAAAACTCAGCCAGAGGATTCCGGAAAAAAGCCACCGGACTGGCAATTAAGTAGACAATTCCCGCCGCGACCGCGGAAATAACCAGGCCGGCCATCAGGAAGTTATAGACAAATTGATAAAACGGCAGAATAAACACATAAAAACCAACATCCCGGCCAAACAGCGGGTCGGTTACCCCGAACGGGGTCGCCTTCAGATACTGCTGGATGACGATCCACTTATCTGAACCGATAGCACTAAACAGCCAGGCCAGAAAAAAACTGGCGACCAGGTAGAACAAAACGAGACCTTTGCCCTCGAGAAATCTTTCCCACCTTGGCTGCTGTAAACGAATAATTTTTTGACCGGCATCAGTATAAGTGATGCTGGTGACTGACTTCCGTGTAAACAGCAGGTTGATGAAGAACATTAAAAAGAACAATCCACCGATAGCTGACCGCAGGCTGATCTTGGAAACCCAGGTGGTCAGAAATACAGACTGCAGCCCTAAAGAAGAAAACCACAGCCAGTCGATGTAGATCTGGGCGGTTAAGGCCACAACAATGACCAGAATAATCAGGATGATGGCCGCCACAAATCTGGCGTTGCTTAGACCCCTCACAATCACTCATCCTTTCTTCGCCTTTCATCCCCTCTCTCTAGAGGAAGGAGAATTATCGACGATTAGATCAAATATGTATCTTTCAGCAGCGTTGGCTTGCGCAGGTCGGCACAGCCGCAATCCTGGTCGAGACTGATTTCTTCCAAAGCCTTCAGGATGATTTGCCAAATTTTCGGGGCATCTTCGTAAAAGATGTCTCTCAGTTCCTGGTGCTCCCAGTCCCGTACCACGCCCTCAGCGTAATTAACCACCACGTAAAGGCCAGCGTAACAAGCACCGATCTCCCGGGCGAGATAGACTTCGGGACAAAGGCTCTGACCAATAATATCTCCCTGCCACTGGCGAATAACATTGACTTCGGCCGGGCTTTCAAAGTGTCGTCCATCAGTCACCACATAGATACCGCGATCAAAGACTCTTTTAAGGGGATTGACCTCAGCCACACGAACCAGAGTTTCACGTAAAGACGGGCAGAGAGCCTGTCGCATGACCAGCAGGTAATGACCCTCCAGTCCGACATCGCGCCGGAGGGAAAAATCGATATAGTCGTGGGGAATAACCAGGTCCCGTGGCTTCAAGAGGTGATTGGCAGCCCCTACTCCACCTTCCGCAAGGACTTTTTTTACGCCAGCCTCGCGAAAAACCCAGAAGACCTGCTGTGAAGCCTGTGCACGCGTTACTCCCGCACGCCAGCCATGCATCCGGCAGGTCAGCACCATCCGCTCCGGCTTATTTTTCAAGCGAAACCATTGAAAAGGTGGACTTTGCCCGTACGGTGTGTCATAGACCAGTTGCTCGCCCAAAATTTCGATCTGATCTTCTGCCGTCGTTTCGGTCAGCCTTAATGAGTAGGTACCAGAACCGCCGATCAGGCCCAGGTTGACCTTTGGTATTTGTCTAGACGGGAGCAAAATTACTCAACCTCCTGGTCGAAAACCTGGATGATCTGGTAGCGGGTATCACGCTGGGCCGGAATTTTTCCCGTAGCCCGGATCAGCCGAATCATTTCTTCCTTAGATATTTTATAGGAGACGCCGGTGGAGCGCACCACGTTCTCTTCAATCATGATACTGCCCAGATCATCACCCCCAAACAAAAGAGTCAACTGACCAATCCTGGGTCCTTGAGTGACCCACGAGCCCTGGATGTGAGGAAAATTGTCCAGGAACAGACGGGCGATGGCCAGTGTCCGCAAATAGTCTATACTGGAGGTGTGTTGACCACCTAGCTCTGTATGGCCTGGTTGAAAAGTCCACGGAATAAATGCCCGAAAACCACCGGTACGGTCTTGTAAAGCCCGCAGCTTGCTCAGGTGAGCGATTCGGTCGGCAGGAGTTTCCACTGACCCCAGCATCATCGTGGCCGTGGTGGACATCCCTAACTGGTGCGCCGTTTCCATTACCTCCAACCACTGATTGGCAGTAATCTTGTGAGGACTTATTACCTGACGCACCCCATCAACGAGAATTTCTGCCCCGCCGCCTGGCAGTGAATCTAGCCCCGCGGCCTGGAGCCGCTGCAGCACTTTACGGATAGGCAAGTTAGATTGATCAGCCAGATGAAAAATTTCCGGCGGCGAGAAAGAATGGATCTCGATCTGGTAGCGGGATTTGATGCTGGCTAAAAGCTCTTCAAAATATTCCAGGTCCAGGTCCGGGTGCAACCCGCCCTGGAGCATAATCTGTGTTCCGCCAAGGGCCAGTGTTTCTTCAATTTTCTCAAAGATTTCTTTTTGCGTCAACAAATAAGCCTCAGGGTGAAAGCGTTCTCGATAAAAGGCACAGAACTTGCACCGGCTCACACAAACATTGGTATAGTTAATGTTGCGATCAATGATAAAGGTCGCGATATTTTCGGGATGCAGACGGTTTGCTATTTCATTGGCCGCCCGGCCAAGGTCGAGCAGGTCGCCTTCCGCAAAAAGATATAGCGCTTCATCTTCACTTAACCGGTGTCCTTCCAACGTCTGCTCGATAATTTCTTCAGTGTGTGTCATACTAGACCTCCAGAAACTTGATTTCAGGCACGGTCTTCAGAATACCAAGGGTTTGCGCTCGCCGGTAGTATTCTAACAAACCAGCCTGGAGATTGGGGCCGAAAGAAAATCGCAGGGTCTGAAAATAATCGCATAGATATTCCATTGCAAACGGTTCCCAACGGGCTGCATTCTCGGCAACCGCAGTAATATTGCGCAAGCTGTAGTCCATTGACTTAAAGAAAGCATGATAGACTTCTCTGGCCAGGTCTGGCTGAGCAGTGGCAAATTCTTTTCTAATCGCCCAAACCGCGAAAACCATACCTAGTCCCGTTAAAGTTTTCCACTCTAGACCAAGATCATACACAAAAAGCCGTTCCTTAAGCTGATAGGCGGCACGCATCGCATGATCCCCAATCAATAGTGCGGCTTCAGCCTCTAACAGCATGGAACCAAGTTCGGGTGGACTGACAAAATAACGGGGTTTAATTCCATACTTATCACGCATGATAATCTGTAGTAATGCTTGACTAGTAGCCGAAGTGCTGGTTAAGGCCACGGGCTGCCCGTCAAGTTGTTCGATGGGCACTTTACTGAAAAGGTATATGCTTTTGACTTCACCGTCAGCACTTACTGAAATGTTTGGCATCAAAATTAGCTCCTCGTGGTGCCGGGCGTATTCAATTGAAGAAATCGAGCTGATATCAAGTGAACCTTCTAGCAAGTAACGATTTAGTTCAGTCGGGGTCCCTTTTACCAGGTCGACATCAAGTAGAACGTCGTTTTTAACCAGCCCGTAATACAGAGGCAAAGAATTAAGAAATTGAATATGACCTACACGGGGACGCATTGTTTTTCCTCCTGATCGTATATTTGCAGGACATTATAAACGGTGTCCCGCTCTACAGGGATGTAACCGGCCTCACGAATTAAGCGAATCAATTCGGATTTGGTGATACCCGGCGCGGTCTTGGCCCCGGCGGCGTGAGTAATTTTTTCCTCCACCACCGTTCCATCAAGATCGTCGACCCCGAATTCAAGGGAGAGCTGGGCCAATGGAACCCCCAGCATAATCCAGAAGGCCTTAACATGGTCGAAGTTATCCAGCAACAGCCGGGAAATGGTGATCACCTTCAAGTCATCAAAAGCCGTGGTTCTAGGGACATCAGCGAGAGCAGTGTTCTCAGGGTGAAAAGCGAGAGGAATAAATGACTGAAATCCTCCAGTTTCATCCTGTAACTCGCGCAATCTGAGCAGGTGGTCAACTCTTTCTTCGATAGTTTCAATGTGTCCGTAAAGCATGGTGGCATTTGTGCGCACGCCCAGGCCGTGAGCGGTCCGCATTACTTCCAGCCAGCGTTCAGTGCTGGCTTTCCTGGGACATGTCAATTGGCGAACCCGGGGGCTGAGGATCTCTGCTCCCCCACCGGGCATAGAGCCAAGGCCGGCCTCCTTGAGCTTAACTAAAACTTGTTCAATGGATAGCCCGCTAATTTTCGCAAAATAGTCAATCTCCACGGCTGTAAAAGCCTGCAAATGCACTTGGGGCCAGCGTCGGTGCAGTTCTTGAATAATCTCCAGATAATATTCAAAAGGCAGATCTGGGTGGAGTGCACTAACAATATGCAGTTCAGTCACTCCTTGAGGAATTGATTCTTCCGCGACGCGTAAAACCTCCTCCAGGGACATGGTATATGCTTGTGGAGCATCACGGTCCACCCCAAAAGCGCAAAATTTACATCGAGAAACACAGATATTGGTTAGATTAATGTGTCGATTGACATTGAAGTAAACGTAACGACCAGTTTTGCGCTGCTTGATCAACCTGGCCAGTTCCCCTAAAAAGTGCAGATCATTGCTGGCAAACAAGCGCAAGGCTTCATCGCGATTTAGTCGTTCATTATTTTCGACCTTGGCTTGGATATCGACAAGGTTAGCTGCAGGCATGAAAGAAAATCTCCTTTCAGTGTCGGAATTGTAAAAAAACGTTAAGCACTTTAGTTATTCTGGGTTGTGAATCGATTTCCTCCTAGAAAAAATAAAATCTTCTCAACAAATAAGCCCAACCTGAAACCAGGCTGAGCCTCAATAGTTATTGATTATAGCCTATTTTTTTAAGGCGTTTTCGACCAGAATTTCCACTAATTCAGGAAACTCGATCCCGGCTGCCCGGGCAGCATCTGGGAACAGGCTGGTTGATGTCATGCCGGGTGCGGTATTGGCTTCAAGTACATAAGGGGTACCGGCGGTATCGACCATGAAGTCAATCCTGGCATATCCCTGACAGCCAAGCGTTTGAAAGGTACGGATAGCTAAATCCTTGACTTTCTGCTGGACTGCTTCGGACAGACGCGGCGGAATGATGTGCTCACTCATACCCACCGTGTACTTGGATTCGTAATCATAGACGCCAGTGGTGGAGACAATCTCAATTAGCGGCAAGGCTAATGGGGGATCATCACCGATAATGGAAGCAGTAACCTCAACTCCCTGAATCATTTGCTCGACCAGTAAGTCCGAGTCGTATTTTAAAGCTTCAGTAATAGCCTGGGCTAATCGGCTTTCTTCCTTAACAAACTGGATCCCAATGGTTGACCCCTGGGTAGCTGGTTTGACGACCACCGGCAGGCCGATGTCAGCCATTATCGCGCTGGCTGCTGCCGGGATACCCCGGTCCCGAATGTCTCGGGTGGTAATAACCCGGAATTTCGCGGTCGATATACCCTCGTAGGTAAGGATTTTTTTCGTATAGATTTTATTCATACATATAGCGCTGCTCAAAACTCCTGAGCCAGTGAACGGAATGCCCAGCAGTTCTAACAGCCCCTGTATTGTTCCATCCTCACCATATTTCCCGTGGAGTGCGATAAAAACAACTTCGGGTTTAATCTCTTTCAGATGGTCAACGACATTGTCGTTAACATCAATCTTGATCGCATCATACCCTTTGGCTAATAAAGCCAAATAGACGGATTCCCCTGATCTCAAAGAAACTTCTCTTTCAGTTGAGCGGCCACCCATCAGCACCGCGACTTTCCTCATTGGTTTCTTCCTCCTCTATTTGGTTTTAGAATTTATATCTAACGGGCCACGTTGTGTTTGACTGTAGACTGTTGGTGGCGGGCCATCCAGTGTTCAGTCAATGTGGTGACAACTCGCTCGGGGATATGCATTTCTCCAAGTTTTACTGGCGCAAACTGGCCGTGGTAGTCGCTCCCGCCCGTCATTAACAGTTTGCGTTCTTGGGCCAGTTGCTCATAACGACGAATCCATTCATCGCGTTTGTTACCAAAGTAATAGTAATAGACTTCAATCCCTTCCACCGGGTATTTTAGCAGTTCGAGAACGATTTGGTCGTCACGAATTAAACCTGGATGAGCTAAAACAGGAATGCCGTCACACTGCAGGATAAGTTCAACCGCTTCTCCAAAAGAGTGTTGGGTAAACTCAACATAAGCTAAACCATTGCGGGTCAAATATTTGCGCAGGATCTCGATCATCTCGTCTTGGGAGTTAATATACCCCGCTTCGTAGATCGCATGTAAAATATGATTTTTACCAATCGCCACATTGTCCTGGGCGATTCCCTGCACTCGTTCAAAATTGATGTTAAAACCATGGCGACGAAGTTTTTCCACAATATCCATGGCAATTGCGTTACGTTCTTCACGCAGTTCTTTAAGCCGGTTGTTCAGGATCGGTGAGTTAATGTCAATGTAATACCCAAGCAAGTGAATCTCACGGTCAGCGTAACCAGCCAGAAGTTCCACGCCAGGTATCAATTTGATATTTTTTGCTTGAGCCAGTCCCTGAATTTCAATTATACCTTCAATGCTTTCGTGATCAGTTAAGCTGATGCAGCTTAATCCCGCCTGATTTGCCTCCTCAATTAGCTTACTAGGCGGAGTGGTCCCATCAGAAGCACTGGTGTGAATATGGAGGTCGACCGACATGTTAACACTCCTTTGGCTAGCAGACCGCGCACGTTAAGCATAAGAAAAGAGCAATCTGGGGGAATCAGTAGTCTGCCTTCGCTTAGTTTATTGTAGTCATTATAAATTATAAATTATTCGTGGCCAGAAATGAAAATACCTTTTCTTCCTGTGAAAAAACATATTTAAAAGGGAACCGTTACCATCGCCGGTTCCCTTTCAGAATCGTAAAATATTGCGACTCTAGTCTTTGGAGTGGTGGTTAAACTATAATATTTAAAGTAACGATCAGCGGTTGTTTTGTCTTGCTTTTGACTTGTAGTTCCCATTTCCTAATCTCCGGGGCAACTTCAATCTCTTCCCACCGGGCCTCCAGATATGGGGCATACACATAGGTAGTCTGGCCCTGGGGGAATTTAACCTGAAGTTCAAACTTCTGCTGCTCACTGGCCCGGTACATGCCATGCCAACGCGAGTCATCTTTGACGGAAATAGTCATTACTTCAACTTTTACCGGGTTACCCATAGCTCCCACTCTCCCTCATTTGCATGATAGGTATTATTTGACATCGGGCGAGCATTTTCCTCCTATAAGTGGAAAATGAAGGTAGAGTTTTGGTGGTTGACTTTTGCGATAGGTTTATATATAATGTTTTTTGCACAATAGTTAAATGCAGGGGTGTAGCTCAATTGGTAGAGTAGCGGACTCCAAATCCGTTGGTTGCGGGTTCAAGTCCTGCCGCCCCTGCCATTAAGTAAAATCAAGGCCTCCTGGTTCTAAAGGGTCCAAAAGAGTCCGTTGGTTGCTGATTTTGGGCGAGGCTGTACCTCCAGGGGTAGAAAGATGCACCATCAGGACACGGCCATCGTCTGGACCTACGAAGGATGGGAGGTTTATTTTATGCCCCGCAAAACTTCTGGCGGCGCAACACGGCCGCCTCATCGCATGTCTCGCAAGTGGACAACCTGGCAAGACGTTCTAACTGAGTTCATCCTGCAGAAGCGAGCCGAAGGGCTGGCCTGGCGAACGCTGGATGATTATGAAGACCATATCACCCGCTTCTTCAGCCGTTGCCATGTGGAGTTCGCCGACTACGAGGCCCTGCGCCGCGCCGTGCTGGCCTACCTCGCTGAACCCGTCGCGCCGGCCACACGCAATATCCGCCTGAGTAATCTGAAGATTTTCTTTCGCTGGTGTGTTGACAACAGCTACCTGCCGGACAATCCCTGTACTGGCATCAAGAAGTCCAGGGATGACGGTACCGTCCGCCATCTCAGCCTTGAAGAAGTTAAGCAGCTCCTGCGGCAGCCTGACCGGTCGAAGTACACCGGCCTGCGGGACTACTGCATGATCCTCCTGCAACTCGATACAGGCATCAGGCCGGGTGAGATGTGCCAGCTTCTGCCTGGCGACGTCAACCTGGAAGCCAGGGAGATCTACATCCGTCCCGGTGTGGCCAAGACGCGAATCGGCCGCACCCTTCCCTTCTCCCCTACCACGGCAGCTGCCCTGGCCCGTCTCCTGAAGGTCCGACCGACCTGGTGGAGCGAAAAGGTGCCCCTGTTTGCCAGCGAACAGGGCAACCCTCTGACTTCCTGGTGGTGGAGCAAGCAGTTTAAGAAGTACAGCGAGCAGGCCGGAGTGCGGTCTTCTCCTTACTGTTTACGCCATACTGCGGCTATTGAATTCCTGCGGCATGGTGCCGACGCTTTCAGTGTCCAGCGAATGCTGGGACACACTGATCTGACCATGACCAAGCGCTATGTCAACATCTGCCTGGACGATCTCAAGACAGTACACGACAAGGCCAGCCCGGTGCAGGCGCTGTTCACAATGGACAAGCGGGCCAGCCGTAAACTGGATTGAGAATAGTATGAATACATCAACACCCAGCCTTGTTTTTAGGCTGGGTATTTTGTTGAGGCGCACTTACATGCTTATTATAACTTCGTTGCTTCGCAGCAAGCGGTTGCTCTGGGCGTCGATGCCCGTCATGACAAGTAGTAGTTGCCTGTGTCCATGTTGGGTATGGTTTCGCGGCTGATGCTTCTCCCCCCACTTCCTTGGGCAGGAAGTACGGGCCGCCGAACGAGTGAACGAGCAGCTGTACCAGATCTCGTAGCCCCTGGTGGTGTCAAGGGACAGGGATGGCCGCCCGGTTAAGGTGACGTTGTAGGTGTTGGTGAGATACCATCCGAGGCCAACGTGGATCATATGACCATCCGACAAAGGATATGGCTGCCGTCCCCGGGCGAAGCTAAGCTTTAAGGTGCGTCCCTCGATGGTATAGTCCTCTTTACTCACTAATCCGATGGAACAATAGGAGCTGCTTGGACGCTGCGAGTGCCATTTAACTCTGGTGACCGCAGCATGGATGGGCTTTTTAAGCTGGTGATATGGGAGATAGCAAACTATGGTGGGAGGATTTGCACTGTTTTTGGCGAAATACCTAAAATATCCAAATCATTACCATAAGTATGGAATATACAGACCAGAAATGTTTGGGGTGTTATTCAATGCCATCGATTAATAACGAGATAGAGAAGCGGCTCTGGAATGCCGCCGACCAGTTGCGAGCCAACTCGAAGTTGAAAGCTTCGGAGTACTCTGTGCCTGTCCTGGGCCTTATCTTTTTGAGGTTTGCCGACCAGAGATTCAGTGTAGCAGAAAAGGAACTGGCAGAAAAGGCGCGGGCAGTAAGCTCCAGACGTATCATCGGTAAAGCCGATTATCAAGCCCTGGGGGTCCTTTACCTCCCCGAACACGCCAGGTACAATTATCTCCTGCAACTACCGGAAGCCGAGAATATCGGCAAGGCTGTCAACGAGGCCATGAAAGCCATAGAAGCGGAAAATGAAGATTTGAAAGACGTCCTGCCAAAAACCTATACCCGGCTGGATAAAGATACGCTTATCGCGCTGTTGAAGATATTCTCCGAAATTCCCATGGACGTCGAAGGGGATGTATTCGGCAATGTATACGAGTACTTCCTTGGTGAGTTTGCCCGTTCGGAAGGACAGCGGGGTGGCGAATTCTACACGCCCACCTCGATCGTCAAGCTCATTGTCGAGGTAATTGAGCCTTACCAGGGCCGGATCCTGGACCCGGCCTGCGGGTCTGGTGGTATGTTCGTCCAGTCGGCCCGGTTTGTTCAGAACCATAAGAAAAATCCAAGCAGTGAAATATCCATCTACGGCCAGGAGAAGGTAGCCGAAACGGTACGGCTGTGCAAAATGAACCTGGCGGTGCATGGCCTCTCTGGCGACATAAGGCAGGCCAACACTTATTACGAAAATGTGCACAACTGCATCGGCCGCTTTGACTTTGTGATGGCCAATCCCCCGTTCAACGTTGACGGTGTGGACAAAGAGAAGATTAAAGACGATTCCAGGTATCCCTTCGGCCTGCCTACGGTCGATAACGCCAACTACATCTGGATTCAGGAGTTTTACAGCGCCCTGAATGATAAGGGGCGGGCTGGTTTCGTCATGGCCAACTCCGCCAGCGACGCCAGGGGTTCGGAGCTGGAGATACGAAAGAAGCTTATACTGGACAAAGTCGTCGATGTGATGATCGCCGTAGGGCCGAATTTCTTCTATACCGTTACCCTGCCCTGCACCCTTTGGTTCTTTGATAAGGGCAAGCGGCAGAGCGACCGCGGGAACAAGGTGCTGTTCATCGACGCGCGGAACATCTACCGCCAGGTGGACAGGGTCCACAGAGAGTTTACGCCGGAGCAGATTGAATTTATCGCCAATATCGTGCGGCTGTACCGGGGCGAGCCGGTGGAAACCATGAACGGTTCTGAGGAAATGCTGAAAGAGCATTTCCTGGAAGGTAAATATGTAGATATCCCCGGCCTGTGCAAGGTGGCTACCATCGAGGAAATCGAGGCCCAGGGCTGGAGCCTTAACCCCGGCAGGTATGTGGGGGTTGCCCAGAAGGACGAAGAAGACTATGACTTCATGGAACGTCTGCAGGAGTTGAACGAGGAACTAGAGCAGCTAAACGCCGAGGCAGCGGAGCTGGAGGAGAGGATAAGGGAGAATGTGGGGAAGATATTGATTTAATTATTTACAATAAGGGGTTATTTTTATGATTACCAAATCAATTGATGAAGTCTCTGAAACCTTGATCGACTATAGGGGTAAAACACCTAAAAAAACTGATAATGGAATAAAGCTTATAACTGCGAAAGTGATAAAAGATGGATTTATTATAGATGGAAACCACGAATATATAAGTGAAGAAGAATATGATAAGTGGATGACAAGGGGGCTTCCGAAACAGTGGGACATACTTATTACAACAGAAGCTCCTCTTGGTGAAGTTGCACGTTTAAGGACACCGGAAAAAGTTGCACTTGCTCAGAGGGTTATACTGTTGCGAGGTAATCCGAATATTATTGACCAAACTTATTATTTTTATGCTCTTAGGTCACCGTATGTGCAGAACGGACTGATGCAAAGAGCAACAGGCACAACTGTACTTGGTATTAAGCAGAGTGAATTAAGGCAAGTCAAGATACCTTATCATCCCCTACCTACTCAACGCAATATCGCCGCCATTCTCTCCGCCTACGACGACCTGATTGAAAATAACACCCACCGCATCAAAATCTTGGAGGAAATGGCGCAGCTCATTTACCGGGAGTGGTTTGTGAAGTTCAGGTTCCCGGGCCACGAGAAGGTCAGGATGGTGGATTCGGTGTTGGGGCCGATACCGGAGGGGTGGGAGGTAGTAAAGCTTGGAGAAATCATTGAATTTCAAAAGGGCAAAAAGGCAAAGAACGTGATAGAAGAACAATGTGATGGCTTCATTCCATATCTACTTATAGATGGGTTAAAGAATTATCACTATGTATATACAGACGACAAGAAAATACTTGTAGCATATGAAACAGATTGCATCATGGTTATGGATGGAGCGAGTTCAGGATACGTAAGTATTGGGCATTATGGGGCTGTAGGTTCAACACTTGCTAAAATTACTATCAAAGGCAATCTAAACTCATATTATTTATATCAATTCTTACAAGTTAATTATAAGATTATATCTGACAACAATACTGGTTCTGCAATACCTCATACAAACAAAGATTTTGTTAATGGGATGTTCATACCGATACCACCCATCAGCCTTATGAGAATATATATAGACTGTGTAGAACCTATTTTTAGGCTAACTTGGAAACTCAGGAAGAAAAACACCATCCTCCACCGCACCCGCGACCTGCTATTGCCTAGGCTTATCTCCGGCGAACTGGATGTAGAAAACCTGGATATAGACGTAGGAGGTGATTAAATGAGCCAGTACGGTGAAGATGCGCTGATTGAGCAGCCGGCCATCCACCTGTTTGCCCAGCTCGGCTGGGAAACCGTCAATTGTTTTTATGAAACCCTGGGAGCCGCGGGGACCCTTGGCCGGGAGGCTACTTCCGAAGTGGTGCTGACCCGGTATCTCCGTAATGCCCTGGAGAAGCTCAATTCCGGCATGGACAGCGAGGCTGTCAACCTGGCCATCGAGGAAATCGTTAAAGACCGCAGCAGTTTAAGCCCCGTCCAGGCCAACCGGGAGGTTTACAAACTCCTCAAGGACGGGGTCAAGGTTACATATAAGAACGCCGATGGTGAAGAAACCGATGAGGTAGTGAAGGTCATCGACTGGAACTGTCCGAAGAACAACCACTTCCTGCTGGCGTCTCAGCTCTGGATATCCGGCGAAATCTACAAGCGCCGCGCCGACCTTGTCGGCTTTGTCAACGGTATCCCCCTTGTTTTTATCGAGCTCAAATCCACTGCCCGCCGGTTGGAACACGCCTACTACGACAACCTGCGGGACTATAAAAATACCATCCCCCAGTTGTTCTGGTACAACGGCTTTATCATCCTGTCCAACGGCAGCCAGAGCCGCATCGGCAGTATGAGCGCGTCCTGGGAGCACTTTGCCGAATGGAAGAAAATCAACAGCGAAGGCGAGGAAGGCGTTGTCTCCCTGGAAACTATGCTTCGCGGAACCTGTGCTAAGGCCAAACTTTTGGACATCGTGGAAAACTTTACCCTTTTCAGTGATGCCGGCGGGTCTCTGGTCAAACTGGTAGCCAAGAACCACCAGTACCTAGGGGTCAACAACGCCATCGAAGCAGTGAAAAAGATACGGGAAAACAAAGGCCGCCTGGGGGTGTTCTGGCACACCCAGGGTTCGGGCAAGTCATATTCCATGCTTTTCTTCTGCCAGAAGATCCTGCGCAAAATACCCGGCAACTGGACTTTTGTAATCGTCACTGACCGAGAGGACCTAGATGATCAGATCTACAAGAACTTTGCCTCCGCTGGAGCTGTCATTGAGGAAAAGGTCCAGGCAGAAAGCGGTAAGCACTTAAAAGAGCTGTTAACTGAGAATCACCGCATGGTATTCACCCTTATCCAGAAGTTCAAAAGCGAAGACAATGGTAAGTACCCCAAGATAACCGACCGGGACGATATCATAGTGCTGGTGGATGAAGCCCACCGCAGCCAGTATGATACCCTTGCCGCCAATATGCGATCTGCTATGCCGAATGCCTCCTTCATCGCCTTTACTGGGACCCCTCTGATGGCCGGCGAGGAAAAAACCAGGGAAGTGTTCGGGGATTATGTTTCCATCTATAACTTCCGCCAGTCCATTGAGGATAGAGCCACTGTCCCCCTCTATTATGAGAACCGTATTCCGGAATTGCAGCTTATCAACGAAAACCTAAACGATGACATTCAGAACATCATTGATGACGCCGACCTCAGTGAAGAACAGGAAAAGAAGCTAGAACGCGAGTTTGCCAGGGAATATCACCTGATTACCCGTGACGACCGGCTGGAGATCATTGCCGAGGATATCGTCAAGCATTTTATGAACCGGGGCGAGATGGGCAAGGCAATGGTAGTTAGTATTGACAGATTTACTGCTGTCAAGATGTATGACAAGGTTCAGAAATACTGGCAGAAGTACATGGATAAACTGCAGAAGCAGCTTGCCAAATGCGAACCTAAAGAAACTGCCGAAATAAGAAAGAAACTGGACTACATGAAGGAAACCGATATGGCTGCGGTCGTATCTTCCAGCCAGAACGAGGTTGAAGACTTTCAGAAAAAGGGGCTGGATATCCTGCCCCACCGCAAACGCATGGTAACCGAAGACTTGGATACCAAGTTTAAGGACCCCAATGACCCTTTCAGAATTGTGTTTGTTTGTGCTATGTGGCTGACGGGTTTTGATGCTCCTGCTGTCAATACAATTTATCTGGATAAGCCCATGAAGAACCATACCCTGATGCAGACTATCGCCAGGGCGAACCGGGTATTCAAGGACAAAACCTGCGGCACCATCGTCGACTATATTGGTGTGTTCCGCAACCTCCAAAAAGCCCTTGCCATCTATGCCACCCCTGCAGCGGGCGGCTCAGTTGATACGCCGGTGAAAGACAAGGCAGCACTAATCGATGAACTTAAAAAAGCTATTGCCGAAACAACTGCTTTCTGTAATGAAAAAGGCATTGACGTAGGCCGGCTCTTAAAGGCCAGAGATTTTGAACTTGTTCGTCTGCTGGACGATGCTGTTGAATGCCTGGTGGTGAACGACGAGACCAAGAAGAAGTTCCTGTTTTTGGCAGGGAACGTTAGCAAGCTTTACAAAGCAATCTTACCGGAGCCCAAAGCATTTGAATTTGCCGATCATAAGAACCTTTTCACCTGTATTGCTGACAAGATCCGGGCGTTAACGCCCCCCACCGACATATCAGAAGTAATGGCTGACATTGAGAAGGTACTTGACCGGTCTATTGCCGCTGAAGGATATATAATACACGAAGACCCTGCCGGTTACAGCACGAAAGTTGACCTGAGCCAGATTGATTTTGAGGCGTTGCGGAGGCACTTTGATAAATCCCGGAAGCATACGGAAGTCGAAAAGCTGAAAGGAATGATCAGCGCCAAACTAAACATGCTTGTACACTTGAACAAAAGCAGGATTGATTTTGCCGAAAGGTACCAGAAGATGATCGATGAATATAACAGCGGAGCTTATAATATTGATATCCTGTATCAAAAGCTTCTGAACTTTACTAAAGAACTCACTGAGGAAGAAAAACGAGGTATAGCAGAACAGCTTACCGAGGAAGAGTTGGCGATGTTTGATATTCTCACCAAACCCGAACTGAAGCTAACTAATAAAGAGAAGACTCAGGTAAAGAAAGTAGTTAGAGAGCTTTTAGAAACCCTGAAGAAGGAGAAACTGGTCCTCGATTGGCGAAAACGCCAGCAAACCCGGGCGGCAGTTTTGATTACTATACAGGATTATCTCGACCGGGGACTACCGCGCGCATACACTCCTGAAATATTTGAACAGAAATGTATTCAGGTATACCAGCACATATATGATAGCTATTTCGGTGCCGGGCGCAGTATTTACGGAAAAGCAAGCTAAGATTGATATAAATCACCTGAGGATTAAAAAATAAGGAGACAATCTTTATGACATATGAAATGCTTGTGGAGAACCTCCTTAAACTACCGCCTGCAGAAATGATAAAGGTAATTGAGGCGGTTATAAAACAACTATTAGCCAGGCATGATACTGGGTTAGCCAGAGAGATTATTGAGCGGTACCGGCTTGCACTTGAAGAATTGGCTCATATGTGACCAGATAGTAATAGGCGCTACATAGACGAGTTGACAGGTCTCGGCGCAACCATCGTCCATTGGAACTTCCAGGACTACTGTGAGTCGACCCTGGCTGTATCAGCAGCCTAAACTATAACACCGTGGAGATGATGCCCTATCGCCCCGCAGCCCGAGATGCTCCACGACGGTTATGCCATCATACAGCGCCGCTACCGCGACACCGGCATCGCACCCTGTCCGCCCTTCTCCAGTGGATTGCCTACCAGGTCTCTGCTCCATCTTCAACTATGCCACCCCGGCTGACACCATGGAAATGCATGAAGACCTCTACGCTGGCCTTTGACCTGGAGTTCTTGAGAACCGACTGCTGGGACTGACTGAGTGAGCTCGCCCTGCACCTAGGCCTCCACCAATGGGTGCCTTATGCGACCGGCCGAAACAAAACGCGGGACTCTGCCGCCTGCCACCTGCCGGAGGATATAGCTACCGAGGGCGTCGTCCTTGCCCACCCTTGCAGACACAGGTCATCTCTTTTTTGCCCTTACAAACCTGGCATAGACTGAATCTTGGCCGATACAGATCCGCTCTACCAGGCCTATCGCCTCCTGGTTCTGGACAAACATGTTTACGACCTGCCCGTCTACGTGGTTTGGACACGCCATCATCTGCCCTTTGCCTCCGAACTCTGGTGGTTCGCCACCCAGTATCTGCTGGCGCCGGGTTTCACCTGTCAGGTGGGCTAAAATTATTGGGCTGAACCAGCAGGAGTCTGAAGTTGGGTGTCGAATATGATGTGAGACCGTTGGGTCTTAGACGAATCCGTTGGTTCCTGACGAAAGGCCATTTTGACAAGGCTGGGAAGCCTTGAGAATCAAGGAGTTTCAGCCGTTCTTACTCGCTTGGTATAGTGGCGTTCTCCAAATCTGTTGGTTGCGAGTTCAAGTCCTGCCGCCCCTGCCAAAGAAAGTCAATAAAATCAAGGAATGACGGGGTTTTTGGACCCCGTCAAATGTTTTTATTAAGTCCATTTTTTACGCTATTTTCAGAAATTCTGGCGACAACCGGGCAACAAGTTTTTGTCCAAAACAAACCCTAGCTCACACCGAGGTTTCTTCTCATATTCTCCTCCTGTACATCACGCACGCCAAATTACTGGGCAATAACAAACCCTGGCTCGGTGGCCAGGGTTATTCTTCTTCCTTATATTTTCAATACCTCACCGGATCCGGCCGCTTATAGTGCATACACACACCATGCTTAATCACGCCCTCTTTACGCTCTGGTGGACATCGATCCACAAGGACACAGTTCTCGCAATGATGAAGCTGTTTATCTTTTAGTTTGCCGATTCGACCACAACTTGGGCATTCGGGAGATTCAAGCTCTTCATGAGCATATTCATCTCCACAACGACAGACTCTAATTACTCGGCCCATTATTATCACCAATGATAGTATGCCCAATCAAATAATCCATCTACACCTGGGTTTCTTCTTTATGCAACCGTCACTGCTCCTGCGGATCAGTGGTCTGGGTGAGTTGGGCCTCAACGTCGTGGAGTTGGTTCAGGGTAGTAAGGGATTGGAAGAAGAGGGCATAGGAATAGAGCCCTCCTTAAAACCAATGATAGCCAAAAACCCCGACCTGTCCTGACTAGGAGCAAAATGGATAAGTGAATAACACGTAGACACTAGGAATGGTCCCCCGGATTGACCTTTTGCTTTAGAATGTTACACAGCAAGGAATTAATCCTGCCGCAATGTAGGCCGGCCAGGTAGTCCCGGCTCGGTGATATAATTTGATGGGGCAGAGTGAAGTCCTGTTAAGTTGCTTAAGTCCTCTTCCCTTTTACTTCAGTGCACCAGGATCTTTTCCCACAAGCAGGACATCTCAGGTATTTATTTTAGGCGGAAATTGTAGACCAGCAAATTCCTACAATAACTCCAAAGATATGACCACACTTGGAACATTTATAGTCATAAGTCTGTGCATGCCACACCACAAGAATTGCTACAATTATCATGAGGTAAATAAGGATAACATCTCAAAATGCAACTAATTCCGCACCTTTTTTTTATTAATGAGTCTGATCTTTTTTCTGCCCGTATTCTTTCTCCCACTCTCTCAAAAGTTCAAATCTTTTCTTAATAGCTTCTTCTAGCTTGTTTCGGGCTTCTTTCTCTGTTTTCCCGTGGACACCTATTCGAAGGTCATCTGCATACGCACCCCATCCACCTTTTATAGGAGCTGTTCTAATCTGCATTTCGTTCTCCTCCTTATAATTTTTAATTCCAAAGCTTATTAAGCTTATTATATTTATTTATTATATAAGGGGTTTCGTTAGATACAAAATGCCATAACAAAATATCGCGTACAAAATATTTGTGCTTGACAAGAGAGTTACGAATGATATAATATCAAATAAAAGATACAAAAGGAGGATGTATATGCCGCGTACAGAAGAAAATTATATGCCGTATGCCTCGCCTAGTAATGTAATTGCAGTTATTCGCCGTATCAGAGACAGGGGACTACCTGACATTATCAACCCCCAGTTTCTGTCACAAATAGGGATTTCAGAACAAGGGGCTCACAGAACAATTGCAACATTGCAATTCCTTGGATTAATACATGATGACGGAATACCAACTGATGTTTTTAAAAGCTTGCATAGAGCTAACCAACATGAATACCCCTCCGAATTAGCAAACGTGATACGATCGGCCTACGAAAGCATTTTTAAAGTCGTTGACCCGACTAATACCAATGATATTGAGTTAAATGATGCCTTTAGGCCATTTGAACCTGCTTCTCAGCGAAGCCGTATGGTTACTTTGTTTCTTTCTCTTTGTAAAGAGGCTAAAATCTTGGAAGGGGAACCCCAAATTATCAAACAAAAAAAGCAATTGCTACCTAAAAAAGATGTCAGAAAGAGTTCTAGCAACGAAAAAGAAGCTGAGGTACCTACACATATCACCAATACGCCAGCGTCGCAACAGATTTTGGCCCCTCAAACAAATCTAATTTTTGATTTGCCGCCATTGATGGCAGGTATCTTTAGGTACTTGCAACAAAATCATGTTATAAATGAAGATAAACAAAAAGAGTTAATTCAATTATTTACAACTACTTTAAAAATTGAGTTCTCCCCTAAAAATAATGGCTAAAGAATAATACTTAGTCATTTACACATAGTGGGAGATAATTGGATAGGGAGGCAATTCTAAGCAGGTAATAACTTGCTATGGACATTTCTTTAAATAAAATGGTAAATAGTTTAGGGAAAAGGGTAAAAGGAGTAATAGCCGAGAAGATTGTTTAAAGAAAGAAAAACGTTTTGGGTTTCACCAACATAGTCTTGCCACGGCCCATAGCTTTTGCCAGGTTGTAGCTATGGCCTTAGAAGATAACCTACCTGCATTTTATGTATATCTTCTTTCCGGGGCAAGAAATTTTTCACAACCTGGTAGGAGGATATAATATGAGTCAAGAACGTATTTGTAACTATTGACAACCAAGTAACATATCCCAATTGCGTTTGTTCTTTTAAGCACTGGAGAAGCGAAATCATTAGAGCTAAAAATAAACCCTTTCCTATAGGGTTTAAGACAAAGAAAAAGGCGTAAACAAAAACGAAAAACGCCAATTAACCGTTAGGGCCTCTGGTGGGTAGGCCCTTTCCCATTTATTATATTTATATATATTATAACCCCAGGTTATAGGATTATTCAATAACTTGTTGTTTTAAGGACGGTGTCAACTTGTTATAGGATTTTTTATAATTAAAAAATTCCCCTCTTTGGATTAGCGGGGGCGCCGCCCCCGCACCCCCGCCCTCGCCGGGAGGCAGGCGGTCAGGCTTTGCCCGCCCGTTTAGCAATAGGGTGTTTTTTCTGAGCTGTCAAGGGCAAGGTCGCTTCGCTCCCCGTCTCTGACGGCCCTTGACAGCCATTTTATTGCGTAATCAAGCCCCCATGCTGGATGGAACGCAATATCCTAAACAATGGGGTTACCTTTCCTATGTTTTTTGCCGTAACGTTTCTCAATGTTTCCATACCGACTCCATAGAATGCTTTCTGTGCACGTTCCATCGCTTTTTTGACCAGGCCACTTACTTCTTTTT
>JABLXP010000024.1 GCA_013178045.1 Bacillota bacterium | reverse complement strand
GCAGCAGAGATTTTAAGCCTAAGCGAACGCCAGGTAAAACGCATTAAAAAGGGGGTCAAGGAATATGGCGAGGCGTTCGTAATCCACAAAAATAGAGGCCGGAAACCTCCGCATGCTTTAACTGATGAGGTAAAGTGGCCAAAACAGCCTCGTAAACCTGTTACTCCAGCAGAAAACCACCTCTGGAGGACTAAATCTGTTAGTTTCCCTGTCACCATGTACGACGAATCAGACCGCGAAATTCTTGAGGCCCTTTACAGTTCAAGGCTTGCTTGGCGATAGGATTTGGACTTTATCTACATCACAAAATAAAAAGAGTAAGATTTCGAACAACTTGTGTGCGAAATCCTACCCAATCTTGCCGACTTTCAATTTTTCTTTTAGCCCCATAATAATCCACCACCAATAAGCTTCTTCCAGCCGATCAGGGCCGCTCCTAACGCGCCGACGATCTGCGGTTCGGCAGGAACAAGCAGTTCAGCACCCAGCAACTGACTCAGTTTCTTTTTCACCCCGGTGTTTTTCGCTACCCCACCCGTGAAAACGACCACTTGAAAATCACCCAAGCGATTAGCCATATTGGCGACTCGCTGGGCGACGGCCGCATGTATCCCCGCAATAATCCGCCGCTTGTCAATCCCTTCGGCCAACAGCCCGATGACCTCCGTCTCGGCAAAAACAGTACACATACTGCTGATGGTGATGGGATCTTGTACCGTCACAGTTGCCCCAATTTCCGCCGGGTCGATGCCCAGCGCATTGGCCATAATTTCAAGAAACTTGCCTGTTCCCGCCGAGCATTTGTCATTCATGGCAAAGTCAACTACTCCGCCCCTGGAGTTTAGGACAATAACCTTGCTATCTTGTCCCCCAATATCAATAATCAACTCGGCTAGTGGGAACAGGTATTTGGCCCCTTGAGCGTGACAGGTGATTTCCGTGACGGCTTCATCAATAAAGTCCAAGGATATCCGCCCGTAACCGGTCGCCACACGATACTTCACCTCGTTCGGTACAACCCCGGCCTGGGACAACAGCTTTTGATAGGCTTCACGGCCAGCCTGCTTGGGGCTCCAGCCAGTAGGAATAATCACATACTCGCATCGGTCATTTCCCCACAAGACTGCTTTGCAGGACGATGACCCCACATCTATTCCAACCGTGTACATGTCGATTACCTCATGATGAAGATTTAATCATTTCCAGAAAGGCCGAAATCCGGAGTTTTAAACTTTGGATGTCAGCAGTAGAGTAATCCGTTTCAATCTGCAGGAACGGGATACCCAGCTTGTCTTTCACATGCTCTCGTACCAGGAATGATTCAATATTGAAAGTATGGCAAGCCTGCCAGGTCAGATCAATTACGCCGTCTACCGCATAATCACGAATCAATTCGGTCAGTAACTCTAACCGTCCCGGGTTAGGAGACAGACACGAACAGGGAGTCTGCAAATATTTCTCCGCCAGTGCTAAGAGTGGATCCTTATCGGGGTCCTCATCAACCAACGTATGCAGGCTTCGGTACCCAGAACAGTTTTCCAAACCCACCACCGCTCCTCCACTATCTTCTACAATCTGGATAACCTTTTCCGAACCAATTCCTATCGGACAACCGGTGATCAGGATCCGCGGCGTATCTGGTTGGAACGGAGATTGCTTACTGGCGATGATTTCTTTCACCTCTGCAATTAGCTGACGGATCAAGGCAATACCGTCTTCTTTGTTGACATTAAACCCCTTCATCCAAAGCGCCAGTAACAAATCCCGCCCAGAAAGTGGAGCCGGCCGGAGACGGTTGAGCGCGTGAAGTTCCTTCATCACCCGCCGCTCTTCGTTAACCAGGGCAATCGCGGCCCGGATTTTTTCCTCGGTGATCGACACGGCGAACTCTTCTTCCAACCGTTCCTTCAGGCGATTCAGTTCGTTCCGCCACCATTTGAGTTCATTTTCCCCTCCACCCTGGGGCAAGCTCAGCACGTGCATGGGCTTGATTCGCTGCATCAGTTCATACATTTTCTTTTTGCCGTCACACGTCGTCTCAGCAATTACCAGGTCAGCAAAATGAAAATACGGGCAGGTATCGGTAATGGCAAACCCGTAACTCGACTTGATCAATGGGCACAGGTTGCGGGGAAGGACTTTTTCCGCAGCGGGAATCGGGTCTTGTTTCGTTCCGCAAAGGGTTACCGGCATCGCCCCGGCCGCCACGACCAGTTCCTGCGGCGAAAAAACGCAATACATCCCCACAATTTTTTTGCCCGTTTCCTTAGCTTCTTTAACGGTGAGCACGTTTTGCTGCCGTAATCCTTCAAAGGTCTCCATTATTCGTGGTCGCATTTTTCTCACCCTTTCTAAGAAAATAAACATACCATGTTTAAACTATTTGTCTGCGGCCAGAACGTTGCTTCCCATAAGGGCAAATCGCCACACACATGCCGCAAACACAGCGTTCCAGGACAATTCCCCATTCCTTCTTCCGGTTTTCGATAAATTGTTTGCATTTGACCGGATCCAGACGCAATTCGTCTGGCTCATTTTCATTAAACTCCCGCCCATGGATCGCTCCACCAGGACATGCCTCAACACATAAGTGACAGCCTCGACATTTGGATTCCATTGGCGTTCCTGTCGCCAATGGAGCATCGGTTAGTATTGTCGCTAGCCGTACCCTTGGGCCATCATTTGGGGTTAGAAAAAGGCTGTTTTTACCGATCCATCCCAGTCCTGCCAGCCGAGCTACTAGTTTATGGGAAACCAGTCCGGCCTGTTTAGAAGGATACAAATTATAGGAAGCAGGAACAGGGAAGGCTTTCCAGCCATTCTTTTCTATCGCTCTGGCTAACTTAACCGTACCGGTGTTTTGGAGATAGTCCACAGCATAATAAATGTAGTTGTGAAATGATAAAATCTTATCCTGTTCTTGAGATTCAACAGGATCGACTACCGCGTCAGCTAATCTGATGACCAGAGATATTGCCCGCGGGAATTGCCGGATAAAATCACCGCAGAATGTCGCCATGTAGTCATGGTATTTGCTGATCTCAGCCACGCCGAAATAATCCCACCCGTGTTCCAGGGCAGCTTGCTTAAGTCTCTCTTGCCACTCCACTTTCTTTATGCCTCCCCAGGACGTGATTTACTCGTGATTTACTATTGAACCTTTTAAAAAATATTCTTAAGTCCTTAATAAAATTCCTTTATTATATGTATTTCTTTCTGTTATAATAGGGCAACCCTTAGGGACGTATAAACAAATGTTAACTTTTATCGATCAATCAAGAGGTAAAAAAAGAAGCCTTTGGCGGCTTCATAACTCTCAAAGCTTATCAGGCCAAAGAGGCCGTATTTATTTCTGAATTCATTGGCTTCTCACAAGACCGCTGAATGCGTTTCAAGAAGGCCCCAATCACCCGATCAAGAACCGCAAACTCAATCAGAAAGGCGTCATGACCATAGGGTGAGTCTAATTCGTAGTAAGTTACGTCTTTCCCCTTTTTCGCCAAGGTTTCGGCAATAGCCTCTTGCTGATAAGGAGGATACAGAATATCGGAATTAATGCTGATGACCAGCGAACTGGCAGTAACCCTGGTCAGCGCGTTTTTCCACCCTTCGGGCGTACCATCACGACCAAGATCGTAAAGATCAATGGCCCGGGTAAGGTATAAATATGAATTAGCGTCAAATCTTTTAATCAGCGAATGTCCTTGATACTCCAAATATGACTCGATGGCAAACTTGGTTCCCCATTGGTAAGGATCGCTGTCACCATATTGGAGACGCCGGCCAAATCGAGTAAGCCAGGTTGCATCGGTTTTATAAGTTATGGTACCAATCGCCCGCGCCGTGATCAGGCCATGAACTGGTCCTGGACCGGGGTAATAGTTTCCATTTTGCCAAGCCGGGTCACTCATGATGGCGTAGCGACCAGCATAGTTATAAGCGATTTGTTGCGGGGTACTGAACGCTGAAACCGCAATCGGAATGATCGACTGCATGAAGCCGGGGAACATTACCCCCCACTCCAACACCTGCATGCCGCCCATTGATCCACCGGCAACACAGACCAACTGGTTCACCCCCAGGTGACGGAGAAGCTCACGCTGAACGCGCACCATATCCCTGATGGTGACGATGGGAAAGTCAGTACCATAAGGACGGCCCGTCGCCGGGTTAACCGAAGATGGGCCGGTTGTTCCCTGACAGCCGCCCAGAACATTGGAACATACCACAAAGTAATGATCAGTGTCAAAAGCCTTCCCCGGGCCGATCAATCCGTCCCACCACCCGGGGAGAACATCATCGCCGGTATAAGAACCAGCCGCGTGAGCATCCCCCGTCAGGGCGTGACAGATTAGAATAGCGTTGGTCCCGGCCTCATTGAGGTGACCATAAGTTTCGTAGGCCACCGTGATTGGCCCTAAGCGCCGGCCACTTTCCGTTAAAAAATCGTGCGGGGGTTTGAATAACGTCATATATTTCCTTCTGGTGGCAAGATTCTTTTGGTCAGGTTTTTTTGGGTCCATTCAAATTGCCCCCTATTTCGCTCAACATTATCCTAAGGTTCAACTGAAGATAAAATAAAAAACCCCCTCCTGAGACACTGGAGAGGTTATTTCCTTCCTCTTCTTATCTCTCAGGACATACGCCTGCAGGAATTGGCACCTTACCAATAATCGCCAATATCGGTTGGTTGCCGGGTTTCATCGGGCCAGTCCCTCCACCTCTCTGGATAAGAAATTAAACTATATTTATTTGTTTAGTTTATATTAACACAGAAATCACCCCGGGTCAATTAGCTCGTCTTAAAGATTTGAATCGACGCCCTTCTGGAGTAACCTTTTGTAATAAAACCCGCTTGTATAAAGGGCTGCCGCTGGGTCATGCCCCAAAACCCCGCCCTGTTCATTCCATCAGACAGGCCTTTCTCGATGGCTTCGTAAGCATCAATGTTATTTTCAACTATGGCGGTTGAGACTGTAATCGCTTTTTCTTCGTCCATTTCTACAACCGCATCTGATAAATCCTTAAAAAGCCTTTCTTTTAATTGTGTCATCTTATCTCCCTCTTCCTTCTTCAGAATATATTCCTGTATTCCGAGTTATTAACTTTATTTTATCGCCAGAAAATTTGGCTGTCAAGAAATAATTACCTTAATGTCTATCGAAAAACTATAAATAAAGGCTGGTGATAATAAACTACACCTGGGTTCAAATACAGCATACAGGATATTCTCATACGAGATCGGATATAATAAACTTAACATACAAGAAGGAGGAACAACACATGTCGAAGGTAATGAAATGCTTGTGCGAGGAGTGCCATTACAACATGAATTTAGAGTGTCATGCTGATGGTATCGAAGTCCGATCTAATGGGGACAACAAGGTAGATACATCAGCGGGAACCTGTTGCCATACCTTTAGAAGAAAAGGATAATTACTTAGATCGAGTAGGAGGCAGGTTTCCCCGCCTCCTCTCACCTATGAAAAATGCAAGTCCATACCAAAAACTTTGGCATGAGGGTCTCCGCAGAAATCTTTCAGGGACAGCCTAGCTAATGTCCTCCGCTGCAATGGGCGACTGGCCGAAGCAGGTAGTGTTTCCTAAGCATAATATCACCTCCTGTGATGGCTTTGTTATATGTCTAGCGCCTCGGATTAAACCGTTTCAAACGCAGGGCGTTGGAAACGACCGAGACGGAACTGAAAGCCATAGCTCCGCCGGCGATTACCGGGTTGAGCAGCCCCAGCGCGGCAATGGGAATTCCCAGGGTATTGTAAAAAAGAGCCCAGAACAGGTTTTGCTTGATGTTACGCATAGTCGCCTTGCTCAGCTTAATCGCCGCGACTATACCGCGAAGATCGCCTTTCATCAGGGTGATGTCAGCAGCTTCCATGGCCACATCAGTACCGGTACCAATGGCGATTCCGACATCCGCCGTCGCCAGAGCGGGCGCATCGTTGATGCCGTCTCCCACCATGGCGACCACCTTTCCCTGGTCGCGCAGCCTTTGCACTTCATTGGCCTTGTCTTCAGGTAATACCTCTGCCAAGACATTATCTATCCCAACCTGTTGAGCGATGGCCTTAGCTGTTCGCTGATTGTCCCCGGTGATCATCCAGACTTCGATTCCCAGTTTTTTCAGTTCGCGAACCGCCTCGGTGGAGTGTTCCTTGACGGTGTCAGCTACAGCAATTATCGCGGCCATTTGCTGATCGACAGCCATCAACATTGCTGTTTTCCCTTCATTTTCGAGGGCTTCCAGCTTATCGACGACCGATTGAATTTCCACCCCATTTTCGAGCATGAGCTTTCTCGTCCCGATTAGTACAGCATGTCCGTCAACACTGGTCCGCACACCGCGGCCTGGGATTGCCTGAAAATCCTGAGGATCAGGAATTTCTTCCCCCAATTCCTTAGCCTTCCTAACGATCGCTTCCGCCAGCGGATGCTCAGAATTCTTCTCGGTGATGCCGGCCAACTTAAGAATATAGTTTTCTTTTCCGGCGAATGCACCCAGAGTTATGATCTCGGTGACCTCGGGCTCCCCTTTCGTAATCGTCCCGGTCTTATCGAGAATTACCGCGGTAAGACGGTGCGCTTTTTCCAGGTGCTCGCCACCTTTAATCAGGATACCGTTTTCCGCTCCCTTCCCGGTGCCGACCATAATCGAGGTCGGCGTGGCCAATCCCAGGGCACAAGGGCAAGCAATTACCAGGACCGCGGTAAAGTTGATCAGGGCGCGGGTAAAGTTGCCCGGGTCAACTTCCCAATACCAGAGCGCAAAGGTGACTAGAGCAATGCCAACCACGGCCGGAACAAAATAGCTGGAAATCACGTCGGCCAGCCGCTGAATCGGCGCTTTTGAGCCCTGGGCTTCTTCAACGATCTTGATAATTTGGGCGAGGGTGGTGTCTTTGCCGATCCTCGTCGCTTCGAATTTAAATGTACCGTGTTTATTGAGCGTGGCCCCGATCACTTCATCGCCAACTTTTTTATCCACCGGGATACTCTCCCCGGTCAGCATGGATTCATCTACCGTTGAGTAACCTTCGCGGATGATGCCATCAACAGGAATCTTCTCCCCTGGTCGAACAACGACAATATCGCCTACCAGGACCTCCTCAATTGGTATCTCCAGTTCCTGACCGTTTCTAACGATCCGGGCTGTCCTGGCCTGAAGCCCCATCAGTTTCTTGATCGCCTCCGAAGTACGTCCTTTAGCAATGGCTTCCAGCATTTTGCCCAGGATGATCAGCGAGATAATAATCGCGCTAGTCTCGTAATAAACGTGGCCGTGTTCGATGAAGAAAGTCGCGGCGACGCTATACAGGTAAGCCGCGGTAGTTCCAAGGGCGACCAGGACATCCATGTTCGCGCTCTTGTTTTTGAGAGCGATATAAGCACCACGGTAGAACTGGTAGCCGGCGACAAACTGAACCGGCGTGGCCAGGATAAATTGAGTAATTCGGGACCTAAGGAACGATGGAAGTTGAAATCCGAACAGCTCGCTAAACATGATCAGGAGCAGCGGCAGGGAAAGCGCGGCGGAAAAGATGAACAGGGACATCTGTCGCCGAATCTCCCGCCCCCTTTCGGCCTTTTCGCGGTCCAGGTCGCGTTTGTCTTCCGCCGCGCGAGCTTCATAGCCAGCCTCCGCCACGGCTTGTTTGAGCTCATCGATGCTGACCAGCCCGGCGTTGTACTCGACCGTGGCCTTCTCCGTGGCAAAGTTGACATTCGCCCGCATCACCCCGGGGAGACTGCTGAGTTTCTTCTCCACTCGTCCGGCACAAGCGACGCAACTCATCCCCAATATTCTCAAATCAACCTTTTCAGTCGGAACAGAATATCCCAGCTCGTTCACCTTTTTAACCAAATCTTGAAGGCTAACTACATTCGGGTCATATTCTACCGTGGCTTTTTCGCTGGCAAAATTAACATTAGCCTCCACCACGCCAGGTAAGCTTGAAAGACCTTTAGCGATCCGATTGGCACAGGCGACGCAGGACATTCCCGAAATCTTGAGACTTGTCTTGGCTTCACGAGGTTGGGCTGCCCTTTTATCCATTTCGGATCCCTCTCTTCTTTATTTACTTTATTTACTTGGAATTTCTTTCTCCATCTTCTTTAGGCTCAGGCTTGCTGTGCTGATGTCCACTATGGCCTTGTTCGCCACAACATCCTCCACCTCGTCTCATCATAAAGAACAGCAAACCAAAAAGTAATGGATACCAGAAGTAGTTACTTAATTGTTCCACGTAATAGCACTTCCAATAATTATATCTTTTGTACCATACCCCCGTATGGTATGGTTTTCTTTTTTTATATTATTATACAGTAAGACACACTGTGTCAATAGTTTTTGCAAAATATACTTAAAGAATTACGGGATTCATTTGCAAATATTGTAAAAAGGCTTTGACTACAATCCCTCGTAGAAGTCTTTTTTGATTACTCACGATTTGAAGCGTGGTTAATGACGATTAAGCGCGTGTTTGGTCTAATCGATTTCCTCAGGTGCTCCAGATCGATATTACTAAATGGGTCATTGACTACCCGCGTCACCTCGATTCTTAACGCCATCAAACGGTTAAGCGGTCGAACTACGGAATTGTGTTCCAGGTGACTGGTGATCACGTGGTCGCCAGGTTTGAGCAAACCCTTCAGAGCGATGTTGAGCGAATCGGTGGCGTTAAGAGTGAATATGACCCGTTCCGCCGCCGGCGCGTTAAAGAAGCGGGCAAGCCGGGCTCTGGTTTCCAGAATCATTCGTTCCGCCTCTACCGCCATCTTGTGCCCGGCCCTCCCCGGGTTGGCTCCGGTCTTGCGCAGGAACTGATCCATTGTGGTATAAACAATGTCTGGCTTTGGCCAGGACGTGGCCGCGTTGTCAAGGTAGATCATCTTTATCGCTTCTCCTAGGCACCGATATATCGCGCATACAGCGCTCTGGCTTTTGATTCGTCATCCGTTCCCTTGATGATTGCTCGACCGTCGCCGAAAACTACGAGTTCGTAACCGTTGGTCTTAAAGGTGACCAGAAAACCATTGGTCGAAACCTCGCCTAACGGCTTCAGCCGGTTAATTAGGTTCGAAAAATCAAGCTTAATCCCGCGATCAGGGGACACTTGAACGGCGTTACGGCCGCACAGACTGGTTGTCCGCAGGCCGGCCTCGCCATCATCAAGATAACGGAATACTCCTTGTCCACAAACAGGACATTCAGGATTCCGCGTCACGGGTATAGCAGTGAAGTGGTTTTGCCAAACGTCAACCGCAACCAAGCAGCGGTTAACGGCCTCTCTCTCCAACCAGTAGCTTAAGGGCCTCAGCAGTTTGCAGTGACGCAATAATATTAGAAATTGGATTAATAATGCCCACCGTATCACAAGTTTGCCCCGAGTGTGATATATTCCCGGGAAAAAGGCATTGCAGGCAAGGCGTCTCCCCAGGTATGATTGACATGGTTAGACCATAACTGGATACGCAAGCGCCATAGATCCAAGGAATGTGATTTTTGACGCAAATGCCATTGATCAAATAGCGGACTTCCAGGTTATCGGACCCGTCCAAGACGATATCGGCGCCGGCCACGAGCGATTCAATGTTCGTAAAATTAACGTCGCAAACGATCGCCTCGTAACAAACCAAAGAATTAATCAGCCGCAATCGATTTGCCGCCGCGATGGCCTTTGGTAGAGTCGTTGCCGCATCAGATTCATCGTAAAGAGCCTGTCGCTGCAGGTTAGACTTTTCCACAAAGTCCCGGTCGACCAGACGTAGACGACCTACACCCGCCCTGGCCAGGTTGTGGGCTAAAACACTCCCTAGGGCGCCAAGACCAATAATCAAGACAGTACTATTGGCTAATTTCTCTTGCCCACTATAACCGATCGGAGTAAAGAGAATTTGACGGGAATAACGATTAATTAGTTCATCCACCTTATGGCCCTCCCGGCAGCAATTTACTTGTGATTAGTTCAATAATATTGCTCCGACTTCTTTCGATATTTAGTCCCTCAAACCACAGGCGTTCAGCTTTTCGGTCAGAGTCATCGTTTATCATCCTCCCCCATGATTCCATCCCTTCCTAAACCAGGCTAGAAGAAGATTGAGGACCTCACCTCTCCCACCCAATCATATTCTACTAAATAGATATGTTCTCTTAATTTAAAACATAACACAATTGCCAATTGTTATCAAGGTATTCCAATCTATTTACTAATAAACAGCATAACATCTCTTGCCTTATTCCGAGTAATATGCTATGATATGAATGCAGATTATTCCCATTCATTTACTTAACAGGTCCCAATTAGATTGGCTATCTTGAAGCAAGGAGATGGGAGACCAAATGCGACGAGTATACCTCGACCACAGCGCTACCACCCCGGTTCACCCCGAAGTCATTAAAGCGATGACCAAAAGCATGAGCAGTAATTGGGGGAATCCTTCCAGTATTCACGCTTTTGGCCGTGAGGCCCGGCGGGATGTGGAAAAGGCGAGATCCCAAGTGGCAGATCTGGTTGGAGCTAAACCGGAGGAAATCTATTTTACCAGCGGGGGCACAGAAGCCGATAATCTGGCATTGATCGGTATCGCCATGGCTAACGGTCAAAAAAAACGGCACATAATTACCTCGGCGATCGAGCACCACGCCGTCCTGCACACCTGCGAGTTTTTGGAAAAAAACGGTTTCAAAGTAACCTATCTACCGGTTGACGAATTTGGGAGGGTGAGATTGGCAGATGTCGAAGAAGCTCTCACGGAGGAAACGCTCTTAATTTCGGTCATGCACGCCAATAATGAAGTCGGGACGATTCAACCGATAGCCGAGATCAGCCGGCTGGCCAGGGCCAAAGGAGTCTACGTGCATACCGACGCGGTCCAGACGCTCGGAAAGATCCCGGTCAATGTAAACGACCTGGGGGTAGACCTCATGTCACTCTCCGGACACAAGATTTACGGACCAAAGGGCATTGGCTGTTTGTACATTAAGAAAGGCACCCGGATTCATCCCACCACTTTCGGGGGAGGGCAGGAGAACAAGCGGCGAGCCGGCACAGAGAACGTGCCTGGAATCGTCGGATTTGGCCAGGCGGCGGAATTGGCTGGACAATCCCTGGAAAGTGAAGCCGCCCGGCTGAAGTCCTTACGCGACCGGCTGGAGCAAGGGATTTTTTCCACAATTCCACACGTTAAGCTAAATGGTCATCCGACCGAACGACTACCTGGCCACTTAAATGTGAGCATTGAATACGTTGAGGGGGAATCACTCCTGCTGAGTCTTGATCTCAAAGGCATTGCCGCTTCCAGTGGTTCAGCCTGTACCTCAGGTTCTTTGGAACCTTCGCACGTGTTAATGGCCATGGGTTTATCGCCTGCCACCGCGCATGGCTCCCTGCGGCTGACCCTGGGTCGAGAAAATACCGAGGAAGACATTGATTACGTGCTACGTGAGTTGCCACCCATCGTCGAACGGTTACGTGAAATGTCAAGTCTCTATGTCGGTCAGAAAGGAGCGGCCAAACATGTATAGCGAAAAAGTGATGGACCACTTCATAAACCCCAGGAACGTCGGAGAAGTATCAGACGCCAATGGGATCGGCGAGGTGGGGAACGCGGTTTGTGGCGACATCATGCGGATCTCCATCAAGGTTGAGGAAGGTAAGATTGTCGATGTGAAGTTTCGGACATTTGGCTGTGCCGCGGCCATTGCCACCAGCAGCATGGTGACCGAATTGGTTAAGGGCAAAAGCCTCGAGGAAGCTATGAGCATATCTAACCGGGCAGTCGCGGCGGCTTTAGACGGTCTGCCGCCCCAGAAAATGCACTGCTCCAACCTGGCGGCCGATGCGCTGCACAAAGCTATCGCAGACTACCACGCCAAGGGGAAGGCTTCTTAGCCTTCACCTTAAAATGCGCCCAATGCGGACGCGAACTGGAGAACAGCGCAGAGATTAGTTCCGGAGATTGCAAGAGTTGCCTGTGTGAAAGTTACCGTTCGGATGCCAGTTCATTCTCCTGTAAAGAAAACTAAGCTTGCGCCAAGCCCTTAGCCCAGGCGGAAGCCTTAGTTGTACTTATGTCGATCAGAAAATGTTATACTTTCTGATCGACCTGGAAAAAGCCGGACTTCCTATGGAAGCCCGGCCTTTTTGCTGAGTTTCTACCTTAGAACGCCGGCACTACTCTACCTTTTATAATTTTCTTCCAGGAATTTCTTTACTTCGGGAGAATTAAGAGCCTGCCTCAGCTTTTTCAGGGCCTCCTTATCCTGGTCCTCAGGTCGGACAACCAGCACGTTCGCAAACGGCGAATCTTTGTCCTCCAGGAATATAGCGTCCTGTACCGGGTTAAGTTTGGCTTCCAGGGCATAGTTGCCGTCCGCTAATAAACCCGCTGGCTCCGGCGGCAAGAATAGGCCAGGAGCGCATACACCGCCGCCCCGGTGAATATCACAAAAACTTAAATCCAGCGGTTATAGCAAGCATCATGGCCATAATTGAGCCGATAACCGAAAACCACCCATTTACTCCCCAGGCCAGGGGAACGAGCTTGACCTGACCTTCTTCCTCCAAAAGACGCAGGCCGGTGGGAAATGGCAAGCCCATAGTTAGGCCCCCTGGACAAAGGTCCGTACCCCGGGCAAGTCGTAAACATTCCCGTTATACCTTCTCAATTCTATTTTTGAGCAGCTCGATTTCATTTGGGTCATAATGATTCTCAAAATTTTGTAATGATTCCATTCTCAGCAACATAAGGCACCTCAGCGAACTGGTCTTGCTGTAAGCAACAGTTAAAATCAGCTTCGAGACCCAGCCTGACCACATGCCGGTAGACCGCCGATTCACGCAAGAGAATCAGCGGGTCATTACGAAAGTTTTCATATATAGACCGCGCCGCGACCGCACTGTCAGCCAGTCCAGTCGATTGTGCTCGCAGTCCAGGGCTTCAATCAAACGGCAAATTAAACCGGCACAAAAATAGTCATCCAGGGAAAAGCGATCACCCATGCCTGCGCAGAGAACAACCAGGTCAGAATCCATTTCATTGGCCAATTGATATGCCCGGGTTGCTGCCGCCCGAGCGTTTAAAAAAGAGCCAATGAGGATGTGGTTCGCTACCTGAACTCGCCGAATCGCCCGCGTGCCGTTAGAGGTTGTCAGAATAATGGTTTTACCGCGGACAACCTCAGGGCTATATTCCAGTGGCGAATTTCCTAGATCAAAGTGGGGGATTTTCAAGGCGCCTTGCTCTCCACCCCGCAGACAAAAGCCAGAAACAAATTGTGCCGCCCTCTCTTCCGCTTCTTCAATCGAGAGGACAGGAATAATTCCACAAGCGCCATTATGGAGTGCGGTAACCATGACGCTGATTGTTCGGAGAATATCAATCACTACCACTACCCTGTTCTCCAGTTCCTCCACTGGCGTCCGGGCAGCTACGTCGTAAACAATAAGTTCCATTTTAAGGCCTCCTCTCCAACCTAAAATAACTACACCAATCTCACTACCGAAACAGTATATGTTCCACCCGTGAATTTCATAAAAAAAGCAACCAGCGGTTAACTACCGTGGTTGACCACAATGACAATTACAAATTATTGGCTTCTGACCAACAGTTTTCGCCGGAAATAATTTAACATGGTAAAAGCCTCATCCAAACGGAAGACAAATAAAGCTATTCCATAACTCGCTACCCCCACAATTATCGCCGCGCCAACCTGGACGGCCCGGTGGCTGGTGTAGGCTAAATCCAGTCGAGTTTCCAGCCCTAGCGCCGTCAAGTAGGTCACTGCACCCATAACCAGAGACGCCGCGAGAATCTTGGCCAGAGACATTAACAGCCCGCGGCTTTTCAGAGAGGGCAGTCGGGGAGTGAGCAACCAGTACACGAGCAACATGTTCAGAATTGAGGCCAATGAGTTGGATAAGGCCAATCCCACCAGTTGCAGTGGTTTAACCAAAATAATACTCAAAATTATATTAAAAATAACTGCGGTAATACTGCATTTGACTGGTGTCCGGGTATCCTGGAGGGCAAAATACACCAGATCAATCAGGTTAAACTCGCTCATGGCAAATAAACCAATTGCCAGAAACATCAAGGCCTGCGCAGTCATCTCTGTTGAGCGCGCATTAAAGGCACCGTGTTCAAACAAGAGCCGCACGATCGGTCTGGCCAGAACAAATAAACCCACAGAGGCTGGGATAGTGAAAATGGCTACCAGTTTAATACCCAGCTCGGTCGTTCTCCCCAGGCTGTTCAGATCACTGCCCGCGGCTTCAGTAGACATGGTGGGAAAAATCGCCGTTTTAATCGCCATCACAAAGAGATTGAACGGTAACAGCACCAGTTTGTTCCCAAAATTTAGCGCAGCGATACTTCCAGCAATCAAACCTGAAGCCAGGAAGTTATTGACCGCAACGTAGATCTGGTTGGCAGCAGTACCGATCATAACCGGGAGGATCAGTCGACCAACCTGTCGGGCTCCAGGATGAGCCAGATTTAAGGACAACAATCGGTACTTTCCCGGCCGCCTGCGCAGGGCCGGTATTTGGATTAATACCTGAACAGCAGTAGCCACCACAGTACCCAAAGCCAGCCCAATAATGCCATAACGACCAGCTAAAAGAAAAATAGACGCAATCACCGTGGTGCTGTAGGCAACGGAAATAAAAGCAGGAGCAGCAAAATGCTGATAGGCGTTCAGGATCCCTCCTATCAATAGACTTAGTGAATAAAAAACAATCGTAGGAAACATAAGCCTGGTTAAAAATGACGTTAACTGCTCCTGATTTAAGTCAAAACCAGGCGCAATCAGCCGCACCAGATACGGCGCAGTCAAAATACCAATCAAACATAACCCCGACATGACCAGGACCGTCGCGTTAATCAGGGTGCTGGCCATCTCCCAGGCTTCATCTTCGTTTTTCTTCAGGTAAGCCGTAAAGACTGGAATAAAGGCCGTTGCCAGCGCTCCACCAATCAGCACATACAATAGGTTGGGAATGGTGAACGCTACCAGATAGGCATCTGTGACCTGGGTCGTGCCAAATTTGGCGGCGATCACCTGTTCCCGCACAAAACCCAACAAACGTCCAATCACACTAACGGCCATCACCAGGCCGGCGGCCTGGAGGATCTGTCGCTTCGTCATTTAATCACCTGTCTCTAACCAAGCTGTCTCAGGAACAGAACTGGCTGGAGTAGTACTGCCCTCCAAGCGTGGAAGGCTCACCATTATGCCCGCGAAAAACCAAAAATACGTCACCATCATCGGGACTTCAAAGACATTTTCTACCATATTGTGGAAGATTACCGCCACTAGACCAGCCATGATCCCCCCGGCTAAACCCCGGAACCAGGGATCTTTGAGCTGATAAACGGTATGAGCCCCGGCACGCAACACAGCCAGGAGCAACCAGAGCAGGGCGCCAAGTCCAAGCACGCCCATTTCTGCCCCGGTTTTCAGGTAATAACTGTCTGTATAGTTACCTTTGACAATCGGACTGCGGGCCGCCACCGCACCCCCCACTTCGCCAAAACCCTGGCCAACCAGCGGGTGACGTTCCCATTCGGCCACGGTTTCCGACCAGCGGGCAATTCTTCCATCTTTTTCACTGCTTACCCGGTACTGCGGGCTGGCTATAAAAGCCACTCGCTGGTACACAGTGGGGAGGGCAATCGGGACCAACAAGGTGAAGATAATCAACCCGATCAGCACCCGGCGGTCAACGACCAGCCCAAAGACCAGGAGGCCAAACGCCAGTGCTAACCAGGCACCCCGGGAAAAAGTCATGATCAAACAAACTCCCAGGACAGCTGTGACAATCAAGAGCACAACCCGCCATTTCCAACGCCGGTCAGTTAAGAAAAGACCAAAGGATAGCGGGAAGGTCAAGGCTAATAAACTTCCCAGCACATTGGGACTGCCGACAATCGAAAAGACCCGCGTCCGCAAGCCAATTTCATAGGCGCTTTCATACCAATCGGTCGGGATCGGCACTTTAATCAGGTACTGGTAGAAACCGTAAAGAGAAATTCCTGTCATTACCAGTAAGACCCAGGCCACCAACTTTCGGACCTGCTGCGGCCGGTCGAGCAAATTCACGGTCAGATAATACCACAGAATGAACTCAATGACGACCCGTAAACCTTCCAAACTAACTTGGGGGTGAGGAGCAGGAAGAATGTAACGAAACAGCGAAATACCAATGAAGAATAACACTGGCCACCCCAGCAATCCGAACCGCACTTGCAGCTGCCCGGTCCGGCTAGCATGGGTCAGCCAGACGACCACCAAAACCACAAACAGCAGCTCATCCCATACGGGTGAAAGCAAGCTGTGGTTGAGCCGCAAAACTGAATCAATGACGGCGTAAGCGGCCAGCAGATATAATCCCAGCGACGGATACACCAGGATCAAGACCAGGCCGGTCAGTCCACCTAATACCGCAATTACAGTTGGCCCTAAACAATAGAAGCCTGTTCCTAGAAGCAAGCCCACGATTAATGGCGGCCATGGCGTTAATGAAGCCGTGGGTTTTATCGCCTCCGGATCAGCGTCGGGTAAGTCACCCAACCAATCCTTCCCTGTTCGCCACAACCAACAGGAGACACGGAGAGATGTCCATGGTTGCTTAATTAGGCTGGCCGCCAGACTTATAAATAACAACAAATAGAACCCCGCTATTTCCTTGGGATGATCCGGTCGGGCCAATGCCAAACTAAACAACAGGTAGATACCAGCAGCACCCAGCCCGCAGAAACCAAGCCAGCGGAGCGGAGCCTGGAGAAAACGTGCAAACTCAATGTCCCAACGGCAGCGAAGGAAACTGGCCGTTGTCATCACCCTCAACCACCGGGCCAATCGGTTAAAAACCAACTTGTTCAAGGTTTTCAGGCCACCTCGGGCAACTCGAACAGTGATCGCACAGTTTTCAACGGGTTGGATCATTTGCTGCGGCACTAACCAGCCGGTGCAGTAGCTACCGCGGACCCAATCAGCAAAAGCCTTGCCCACTCTAGCCAAACAACTACTGACATATAACCATTTCAGGGAGGAACTGATTCTTAAAATAAACTGCAGGACCAGAGAAGAACTAAGCAGATTCACCAATCATCACCACACTCCCTTAGGCGGATAACAATTTTCATCCACCCTACTATACTATAGACAGGCCTAAATCTCAATGATAAAATAACTTTGAACTGGTCCAGAAAGGACAGAATTCAACATGCAGATGAGCGATGGCCTTAAATATCAAATGAAGGCTTTGCTGGTAGCTTACTATTTTCCACCCTTCGGCTCTCCCCAGTCGATCCGGTGGATCCATTTAGTTAAGCAGTTAGCTGCCAGCGGATGGGTATTTGATGTGCTAACGATCCAAGCACTGCCCAATCGGCCTGACTATGATCCGGAATTGTTATCTTTAATTAATAAAGAAGCGGTAACTTTTTACCGGACATATCCGGGCCCGATTGCTGTGAATAAAAGGTATAACTCCTCTCCCCCTAACCAACAAAAGGTCTCTTCTTCTCTTGCTCGTTTAAAATGGAGACCGCTGATCAAGCGCGTCTACCGAGCAATGGTCCGTCCACTGCTCATTCCTGATGACGAAGTTGAGTGGACCCCATGGGCCGTGAGGACGGGCCGAGACCTGCTGGCAAAAAATCACTATGATGTTGTCATCTCCTCCGCTCCGCCGATGAGCACTCATCTGGCAACATTACTGATGCTAAAAGGAAAGAACACACCCTGGGTTGCCGATTATGGAGATCCCTGGGTGTTTAACCCCATGCAAAAAGTGCCCGGTTGGCGAATTACCTTGGACCGGCAGCTGGAGACTATGGTGTTACGTCGCATCTCCAAAATGATCGTAACTACAGAAGCGTGCCGTCAGACCTATTTACAGCACTACCGGTGGCTGGTACCAGAAAAAGTAAAAGTTATCCCTCAAGGGGCCGGGGTCAGCCCGGCCGAGCTAAATCTTCCAGCCAACAACTGTCCACCGGACCGCATGTACCTGGTACACACGGGCAGCTTCTACGAAGAAGGTCGGGATGCTACTCCTCTATTAGAAGCCATGGCTCTATTAAAGGATTTGCCGATTGAGCTGATTCTGGTCGGGAATCTTTCTGACTACTATCAAAAATTAATCTTCAGTTTGGGCCTGAGCCAGCAGATCATCTGTACCGGCTACGTTAATCACCAGAAGGCCCTCGGTTATCAGCAGAAAGCTGATTTATTGATTTATTTCAGCAATATATCCCCCTACCAGATCCCCGGCAAACTCTTTGAATACCTGAGTGCACGCAGACCGATCCTGGGGATAACGTATCACGAGACCGACGATGGTTCTGAACTGATAAAGAACTATCGGCGGGGAATCGTGGTTGGTCGACAACCCCAAAGGATCGCCGAAGAAATTCGACGGTTGTTCCAGCTCTGGCAGACTGGCGACCTTTCAGGCCACTTCAACCTGGAACCAGTCACCGACTTCCACTGGGACAAACTCGCGGAACGATTGCATACCGTGTTATTAGATGCCATAAGAGATTTTCAAGCAGCTCCACAACGTCAAATCAGCTTGTAGAAACCACCGTGCCAAACACGGTGGTTTCGCTGCATTCCTTAAAGCTCCTGATAAAATTCCCTATCTGTATCGGGGCCACCCGTACCTTTCAAGACACGAGTTTTGTAAAACTACTATCAGCTCTCGGATGTAATTAAGTTTACAAAGACCAATAGTCATAAGGATCAAACCAAAGCAAATTGCCAAATTTACGTGAAGAAACTTCCCTTTAAGAGACAACATCTTCACCAGCTTTCTCCAAAATACTGGCAATTCATTTTGCATATTCGACAACTGGATACATCTTCCTGCAACTTCTGGAAACACTTAGTTTCGAATACCAGCAGGGCGCTTAGTTGTAGCAGTCGGCAGGGGCTGACCTGACTCCTAATGAGTCTCGTTCTTCTTTACTGTATGGTCCGGTCGCAAAGGAAACTGAACAGGCTTGACCGCTGGCGTAAGCACTTGAAAAGAAAAACCTTGTCTCTTTAATCCTTCAATGATCTCAGGAAGAGCAGCCGCAGTAGACAGCTTGTCCGAAGCATCATGCATAAGAATAATCGCGGTCTTATTTTGACTGGATTGGGATAACACATTTCGAACAATGTCAGGCGCCGGAATATTTCCGCCGAGGGCTGCATCGCAGGAAGAAACATTCCAGTCGTAATAAACATACCCTAAATTATTTAATAAGCGCACGTACTCAGCGGTAAGAAAGGCATTGGAACCACCAGGTGCCCGCATAATCCGCGGCTTTATCCCAGTAATCTCATTGATTATCTTTTCTGCGTGCACTAAATCATCGACAAATGCCTGGGGACTCTGATAAATTCGTGCGTACTGGTGAGAATATGTATGGTTACCCAGAGCATGTCCCTGTTCGATAATGGCCCGGGCTAGTTCTGGATAAGCTTCGACTTCCCAACCGACAACAAAGAAAGTAGCCTTAACCTCATATTTTTTCAGCGTAGCCAGGATGAGTGGAGTCACCTCCGGACTAGGACCATCATCAAAAGTAAGATAAGCTATTTTTTCCGGCAAGGGAGCTGGCTTATCTTTAACACCATCTTTAACACCAGGTTCTTCATCGACTGGTCTTGACAAGGGAGGCAGTTCTGGCGTAGGTTCAATCTGGGCTGCCGCTGTGGGTTGGGGCTGGGTCGGGAGGATTGGAGCCGAGTCCGGCTCAATTGAAGAATAGAGGTAGTAACCAGATAGCCCGGAAAGAATGCCAAAGAGAGTAATAAAAACAATAAGCTGGTATCGCCGGTTATTCACGCCCTTCATCCTTCCTAGCAGGGGCTTGATTGCTAAATACAATTGTCTTACTTATTGGCGATTAATTCTCAAAAACCTGCCTGCTTTTCGCTCCGGGGAAGAAAATATTTTTCTGTCGCCCAACGAAAAGGAAAAAGCTGCTTTTGCAAGCAGCTTACTGGTCTTACTCTTCTTCACATTCGTCAGGTTCGGAGTCGGGCTCATCGCCCTTTGTTCTTCTTAAATAGAAGATCCATCACCTCGAACTTTGACTTATTGGGTAATACCCTTTTTTCTCTTTACATTAAGTGTACAAATTTTTGCCGTGCGACTCAACCCCGCTGAAGGACTGCCATCAGGTATAAGGAACCGTAGGACACCTTGCTCAACTTTATAAGGCCCAGTTTCGTCTGATTTTCCGTTCTTATCACCCCAAACTACCGCGTTTGCCGGTAATCCCAGCGTTAAAGTTTGGTCAGTTTATTGTTTGCAAGCGGTTTCCTCAACCAGTTTATATGCTATAATCTTGGTAAGGGGGAGTCGTATGAATGAAGATTTAGTAATTAAACCTGGCGTCAGAATGGCGTTAAAAAACGATCCAAAAGTCACGGGCACAATCACTAAAATGGGCTACGGCTACCTGATCTGGGAAGCCGATCAACCGTTTACTATCGAATATAACGGGAAAATTCATTCCGCCACCCGGATTGTCTTCCGCAGCAGCCGCGAAGCCCGGCAAAAATTAGATTTTATTGATGAGAGTTAAATGCTGAGGATTAGGATGGTGATGAGTATTGGTTAAACTTTGTGAAAAGTGTCGGAAGAAGTCAGCCATCGAAGGAACCTGGTGTCATCAATGTACCACTGAACTGATCACCAAACTTCAAGAATATAACGCCAATAATCCGAAAGTCATCCGGGTGCTCACTTCCCTCAAGATGAATCGCCACAAGCCCAGACCGAAAATCTAACCGATTAGCCGTGGCAAGGATTACATCCTTAAAATTATTACCGAAAGAGCTTAATCCTTTTTAGAGACAAATTCCGGTAGAGCAGTCACCATTTTGCCGGCGAAACAATAATATGTATCAAAAATCCGTTGGCATAAAGGGGGGACTGCACATGGCTGATGGTCAAACGACATTCTTTGGGAAGAATTTCATCTGGATAATTATTATCCTGTGCCTGATTTTCTTCTTCGCACCCAGTCTCGGGATTTGGGAAGAAGAAGAAGAAAAGTAAATTAATACCCTATACGCGGAGGTCTTTGGAGAAATCCAAGACCTCCTTGTTTGAGGAAAACTTTGGTATGCTGGCACACCAAAAATACGATATGGAATATGATATTCCAGGGAGGTGTAAGTCGATGAAACCGATGGAGCCGATCATGCCTATAGATCAAGTGGAGCTTAATAAGCCTATGGATTCTGCTTTAATCGTTAACAGGATACTGGGTATCGTGCTCGGGATCTTCGCCCTGACCGGCCAAACACGGGTTAGATCGGTTTCATTTGGCCCGGGAGAAGTTGTTTTTTCCTGGGAAGGTAGATTTTTTCAATTTTCTGACGTTCCTATCTCCCCTCGGCCGGAACCAATTAGACCAGTTCTTACCATTCTGGACATTTTTCTGGGCATTCTGCTAATCCTTGGGGAATTGCATCCCGTCAGTCTTTTTCACATTCGGGGGAAACAAACGATTTCAACCACCGGGCCAATCTTCCAGATCCCTAGGCTTTCAGGGATTAAAAAAGAAGATTCGTCCATAAAAACGATTATTCACATTTTAAACATAATTCTAGGCGTTTTCCTGCTGATACCCGGGCATTTATTTCTAACCGGCTTCGCGCCGCTGGTTCTCGGCCGAACAGCCCTGGCCGTCACCGGGCCGCCCTTTCAGCTTTCCACCAGCCCGGGCACAGTGCCGGGCAAGGAACCGGCGCGAACCGTCGGTCTGGCCCTGAGAATCGTTGTCGCCTGGCTCCTGCTGATTAATGTTTTCACCGTAAGTGGTTTCACCGTCTCCCCCGAGGCCCTCAGTTTTTCCATCCGCAGCCCGGCTATGCAAATAAGTCCTTGAAAGGAGAGTTTAACCTTGGCTATTTCTTTACAGCCCCGTGACCTATTAGTGCTTTTTGCGGCTCTATCACTTACCGTTTTTTTTCTATTAACCCCCAGCAATGGGGTATAATAGCATCTTTTTCTTTTTTATTTAGCAGGGAGTGGTTTCAATGTTAATCGACTTAAAAATTCCTGATAACCTGCAAGTCAATGAACAACAAACAGGTTGGGATAAACGATCAATAATAGCCGCGATCTTTGGTGCGCTAGGGACAGCCAGCCTCATTTTACTGGCTCTCATCACACCACCTTTTCGCGCTAAAGAAAACGATGAAAATTTCTAAAAATAATTGTATCTATTCTAGTTGACAACATCGTAACCGGCATCGGCGATTGCCTTCTTCAGGTCGGCTTCAGCCACTTTTTCTGGATTAAAGCCGACCTTAACTGTCTTACCAGCAAGATCAACGTCAACTTTAGCCACTCCTGACAGGTTATGCAAGGCTCTTTCAACAGTCATTTTGCAATGGCCGCACGTCATTCCCTGAACTTTAAGCGTCACCTCTTTCACCACATTATCACCTCCACCCTTTGAAAAGCTCAATTCCCTTCACTCAACTTGGTGTGAACTTGATCACCACCTGAAGCGCCCGGGCCAACATCTCTTTCGGGTCGATTCCCTCATTGACAGCTGCTTCGTAACACTGAATCACATAATGCTCGGCTAGTTTAGCTGACAACTTATCAAGGGCCGCTCGAATCGCAACCAACTGGAGCAAAATGTCATCACATTTACGACCTTCAGTGATCATTTTTTCGATCCCGTTAAGGTGCCCCTTGATCGTGTGCAAACGGTCAATTAATTCCTTTACCGCAGTTTCGTTGAGATCGTCCATTTTCCCAATCCTTCTCTCGTCCGAATCATACTCCTTCACCTAAACGTCTGACCACATAGTTGCTGACTAAGTAGAGCATGACGCTGACATCTTCCAGCAGACCTAAACTAAATTCTGATCTATTATCCGTTTCAGTTGAGCTTTACCGGTATAGCCAATCACTCTTTCCACTGGTTGACCGTTCTTAAACAAAATCAAGGTAGGGATTCCCATTATTCCATACTGGCTGGGGGTCAGCCGATTTTGGTCAACATTTACTTTGGCCACCTTGATTTTTCCGGCATACTCGACGGCAATTTCCTCAACCACCGGGGCAATCATTTTACAAGGACCGCACCAGGCCGCCCAAAAATCAACCAGCACTGGTTGCTCAGCATTGAGTACTTCCTGAGTAAAGGTGTTGTCACTGACGTTCACAACATTATTGTTCATTGTGCATAACCTCCTTTGGTTTCTACCCCCTCCCCCTATGGGGGTTTAAGAACAATATATCCTCACTATGAAGCTTTGTCAAGACCCACCTCGAAAAACTCCCTTCGCTCGCGTTCAAAGAGAATTCAAAGAGAATAAAAAAGCCTGACTGCTTTGAACCAGTCAGGCTACATTGAGTAAAAATTTGGTAACTAGCAAATTACTTGGCAAAAACGTGTTTGCCAATCCGGGCAACCACTGGGCGAGACCAAATCCATTTATTGATTGTCTTCTCCGGGTTATAGTAGTAAAGAGCGCCATGGGTAGGATCCCAACCATTTAGGGCATCCTGGGCGGCCTTATAAGCTGTTTGATCTGGTTGAAGATAAAACTGGCCATCGCTGACCGCCGTAAAAGCACCTGGTTGGAAAATCACCCCGGCAACCGTGTTGGGAAAAAGTGGGCTTTCTACCCGGTTCAAGACAACTGCCGCCACCGCCACTTGTCCGACGTAACTTTCTCCTCTGGCCTCACCATAAATCAGTTTAGCTAATAGAGTCAAGTTGTCCCGCGAGTAGCTACCAGCACGGCTGGGCTGGGCATATTGCTGGGGAATAATAAGTCTCTGCCCTGGATAGATATTATTTGTTTTTAAACCATTGGCTGCCTTGAGCGAGTTTACTGAAACCCCGTAATACCGGCCAATCTTGTACAATGAATCACCAGCTTTCACGGTATAGCTGGTGGCCGCACTTGCCGGCATTGCCAGGGCAACCAGAAAAAGGAACAAAAATAAACTAAAAGTGAGCGTAAGAAACCATCTTCTCAAACTATGTCCTCCTTTCACGCCTCCGGAGTTAGCTGACGGGTTCGGTGAAAGGCTAAGCCCTACCTTACTATCCAAGTTTGACGTGTTCCCCAGCAAGTACACCACGCAAACCCGGAGTTCAGGATTCACCCCTCGTCCCTTTACTCAAAAGGACACTGGTTCCTCCGTACCATACGGATTCGGCGTTAATATGTTGTTTACATAAAATTATAACAAATAGCTCGTCTGCCATCCTTATGAGATGGATGCCATGTCCTCCATTATTTATTATTATTTCCATTCTCTGTAAAATATAAACAAGACAGGATTCCAATCAGCAGCAATGTGGAGATAATCGATTCGGCCCTGACCAGATTCAGGTGAGGCAGGTAAGGCAGTCGAGGAAACACCCCGACCACCCAGTCAAAATAATCAGCGATGGCAAACCATCCCGCGGTCACAAGCAACCGCCGGCCAGTCAAGCGCAGAAACTGAGTCAGCCACAAACCTTCAAGAAACATGCCCAGATGGGCCACAAACAATACAAGTTCTTCTCCCGCATAAGCCAGTGTAATCTCCAGATGCTGTAACTTAACCGCCCCAAAAAAGAGGCCAATGGTACTTACGGTCCAGGCGCCATACTTGAGCAAACCGAACCAGGTAATGACTTCGAACAATTGATTGCGCCGGTTTAGCCGGATCCCTAGCAACATCAGAACGAAAAATAGAGCAAATTCAGGACAGTCTGGGATAAATACCCAGTATTTAATTGCTGTATGTGCAAGTTGTTCCTGGTACCAAAAAAAACCCAACCCAGTTCCAAACAGGTTCCCCAAAATTACACCCAGAATGAACCAGGGTTTCTTAAACCAGTTCCTCAAGCCGGTGGCCTCACCTTCTGTTAGATGTAGCATATTATAAATTGCATCAGGAGCAGCGAAAAAATGTCTTTGCGTGAATTTCCCTGACGGCTGAAAAAGAGGAAGGATTGGTTGCCGGAAAAGCGAATATGAAAACAAACGAGGAAAGGAATGATTTGAAATGACCGTCGACCGAGTCCTGTGGAATGAGATGTTTTCCGCTTTGTACGCCGACGAAGATGTCCCACCCGAGCAAGCCACCAGCAAATACATTGACTACTTTAATCAAGGAACGGATTTTCTGGCGGAGAGTAATTTTCCGCTGGCCATCGCCTCACTCCTGAAAGCGCTTGGTATCTATGACCGGTATTTTCTGGTTCCCGAGGTACAGACTTCAACGGAGATATTCTGGAAACAGTTGGTGCAAACACGTTCACAACTCTTAATAAAATTAGGTTTTGCTGCGTTAGGTATGGACTTTCGGGACATGACCAAAGCATTCTGGGAGCGTGCCGTGAAGGAAGGAGTTTCTAATGAAACACTAGAGAACTTTCGGCGCTGGAGTAAGCAATTTGATCTGGATTGGAATTACTAACGGTATCCCGTGAAAACATCTCTTGCCGGACGACATATAATATGATAAGATAAATCTCAAATAAAAACTCCCTGAAATGTAATGCGGAAGAAAAGTAAGCCAGCAGCGCCATCCAGGGAAGAGATGTCGTGACTGGAAGCATCTCCATGGCAAACCTGGCTGAAGTTCCCTTCCAAACAGCAGGCTGAAACTTGGATCAACAAGTAAGTAGGCTGCGCCGGAAACTTCCACCGTTAAAAGGAAGCAAGTATCGGATGTCGATTAGTGTCATCCCGTACTTTGAGTGGGTTCATCATCAGCACGATGGATCAACTAGGGTGGTACCGCGTGAAGTTAACACTTCTCGTCCCTAAAGGCGAGAAGTTTTATTTTTTGTTACAGGAGGGAGTTACAAAAATGTATTGGAACAAACAACTCGAATGCTTACCAGCCGAAGAACTAACCAAATTGCAGCTGAGCCGGCTCCAGGCTGTGGTCGAACGAGTCTTTAATTGCGTTCCCCATTACCGCAAGAAGCTGCAGGCCATTGGCTTCGCGCCAGGTGATCTCAGATCCCTCGAAGACCTGCAGCGTTTGCCATTTACAACCAAACAAGATTTACGCGACAACTATCCCTTCGGGTTACTCACCGTTCCGCGAAAAGACATCGTCCGCATTCATGCTTCTTCGGGGACAACTGGAAAACCAACTGTTGTCGCTTACACCCGAAATGACTTGCAGACCTGGGCTGACCTCATGGCCCGGGCCCTGACTAGTGTGGGAACCAACCAGGATTCCGTGGTGCAAATTGCCTACGGGTACGGCCTCTTCACAGGTGGCCTCGGTATCCATTACGGCGCAGAGCTAATTGGCGCTTCGGTTATTCCAATTTCTGGGGGCAATTCGAAACGCCAGATCATGGTCATGCAAGACTTTGGAACAACCGTGCTGGCCTGTACCCCCTCCTACGCCCTTCATCTGGCCGAAATCATGGGAGAAATGGGGGTCAATCCCCACGAGCTTAGCCTGAAAGCGGGGGTATTTGGCGCTGAACCCTGGTCCGACTACATGAGACAGCAGATTGAAAATAAACTCGGCATTGCCGCCTACGACATCTATGGACTGAGTGAAATTATTGGGCCGGGTGTAGCCATGGAATGCCCGGCCAGACAGGGATTACACCTGGCTGAAGACCATTTTCTGGTAGAAATAATTGACCCAGAAACTGGCGAAGTTTTACCCGAAGGAGAAACTGGCGAGTTAGTTATCACTACCCTCACCAAAGAAGCCTTACCGGTAATCCGCTACCGGACACGTGACATCACAGCCATCCACCGACAGCCCTGTGCTTGTGGCCGCACCCATGCGCGCATGGAAAAAGTTACTGGCCGCAGTGATGACATGATCATCATCCGCGGGGTTAACGTGTTTCCTTCCCAGGTAGAATCGGTATTACTACAAAACCCACACATCGAACCATTCTACCAACTGGTCGTCGATCGGCAGGGAACCCTCGATCAACTGGAGGTCTTGGTTGAAGTCTCACCAAACTTCAAGGCTGATGAAGTTAAGCAATTGGAACAATTACGCCAGCAGCTGCGGCGAGAATTAGAAAACACACTCGGAGTTTCACTGAACGTGCGGTTGGTCGAACCTAAGACCATCGAACGAACCGAAGGCAAAGCGAAGCGAGTCATTGACCGGCGAATTATTTAGAAAAATCCTTCTAGAATATTTGATTAGCCATAAATAAAGCCGCCCTGGTGGGCGGCTTTATTTATGGGTTAAGGTAGGTAACCTTTTTAGACTGTTCTTAATACAATACACTATAAAATTATATCAGCTGTCGAAGAGGAAGGAGGAATAAAGCTGAAAAAAATATTGTTCAGATTTGATTGGCGTTTATTTTTTTCTACCCTGGGGTTAGTTTTTTTATCTGAAATGGGAGACAAAACCCAAATTACTACGATGCTCTTAGCTGGAGCCAAACCCGCCCATATTTTATGGGTCGCTCTTGGCTCGGCAATGGCATTAATTTGTACCTCTTTTCTAGAGGTTATTATCGGCTCGGCAGTTATTGCTCGTTTTGTTAAACCGGCAACCATAAAACTCACTTCGGCATTACTTTATATTGTCCTTGGAACCCTGTTAATCTTCGGGGTAATCGGCGCTAATTTAGATTAATTTTTTTAAGGAGAACAAGATCATGAGTTTAAAGTTACTGACTTGGTTAACCACGTATGTACTGATAATACTATGTGAACTGGGCGACAAAACGCAAATGGCTGTGTTAATGATTGCCAGCAACAACCCAACCAAACGTTGGCTAATTTTTGGGGCCAGTGCTTTGGCCCTCACCTTATGTGTCACAATCGAAGTAACCATGGGAGTTACTATTGCCAACTACATTGGTCCAGCAGTCATTAACAAAACTGCAGGATTTGTGTTCTTCGCACTTGGCATATTAACCTTGATTCAACATATTAAAGTTCCAGAAAAAATGCTAATTGAGCCTTTTGCAATTTTCCAACACTTGATTTACTAAGGATTTTAGGGCCATAAAAAAGGACTTCACCCCAATTTGGAGAAGTTTTCAAGTAACCAAACCGAAAACCCCATAAAGGAGTGAAGTCAC
>JABLXP010000023.1 GCA_013178045.1 Bacillota bacterium | reverse complement strand
GTTGCCGGGGTGCAGCAGGAGACGCAGGAACTGAAGGCGGCAGTCGTGAAGTTAGAGGCTGGACAGAGCCGGCTTGAGACCCGCCTGGATAAAGTGGAAGTAAAGCTGGAGAAAGAGGTCAGCGACCGCATCCGTATTTTGTTTGATGCTTGGAAGGTGCATGAGGATAATTTCCGGGAAGCGAGGGCTAAATTGGAAAAATTGGATGATATTGCTCTTGATGTTCGTTACCTGGTGGCCAGAGTTACCATGTTGGAGAAAGCGGCAAAATAATTAGGGAAAAAGGGGACAGGCTACTTTTTTGCTTTGCAAAAAAGTAGCCTGTCCCCTTTTTCCTGGGACCCTGGTCCCACTAAAATCGTGACGATCAGCTGATACCCAACCCCCGTTTTCTCTGCTAGACTGAAAATACACGGAAACATGGGAGGGACGAGTTGTGGTTAATGAGGAGGTGAAGAAAGGATGGTTAGTCAGGTTAAACGGCTGTTCGTGGAGGAACGCGGGCAAGGGATGGCGGAGTACGGTTTGATTCTGGTGTTTGTGGCTCTGGTGGCTGTTGTTGGCTTAACGGCCATGGGAGGACAGCTCAGCAGTCTGTTTGACACCATCAAAACCAAACTTACGCCCTGATTCTTCTTAAACCTCGACCCTACTCAGTCCATGGGTAGGGTCGAGCACTATCAGGCCTGAGTGTGGGCTCAGTTCGCAAATCACCGCGAGGTGAAGCTGAATGAACGTGGAGGGTTTTCTTAACCTGGTGTTGCTGCTCGCTTTGATCATCTCTCTCTACTCCGATATAGTCGGGCAGAAAATTTACAACGCGGTGCTGGCACCCGCCGTGCTGCTCGGTCTGGGGCTGAACGCGTGGGCGGCGGGCTTTGACGGCTTACTCTTCAGTCTGAAAGGGTTGGGGGTTGGTCTGGCCGTCTTGCTGCTCCCTTTCCTCATGGGCGGCCTGGGTGCTGGCGATGTGAAGCTCATGGCCACTGTTGGGGCCATTAAAGGGGCACTCTTTGTCTTGTATAGTTTCTTTGCCACGGCGCTGTTCGGTGGCTTGCTTTCTATTCTGGTCTTGCTGAGACGGAAAATAGGACTGGCCGGCCTGCAGGGGTTGGGCCGCGGTTTATATATTCTTCTTGTCAGTCACGGGAAAGTGAACACTCTGGACACCCTGGATAATCTGGATACCCTGGATCGAGATGTTGCGTCGACGGCTTTTCCCTACGGGGTGGCGATTGTGTTGGGCACGCTGACGGCATTCTGGTGGATGGGTTGATCATGGTGGTGAAAAGGCGATGCTGGTCTACTTGAACCAATTAATCCGGCAGCAACGCGGCCAGGCCCTGGTTGAGGTAGCCCTGGTCCTGCCGATTTTCCTCTTGCTGATCTTCGGGATTATAGAATTTGGGCGGGTGCTGGGTGCTTACCTCTTGATCACCCACGCTTCGCGGGAAGGGGCCAGGGCGGGGGCGGTTGGCGCCGCTGATACCGATATTGCGAATGCGGTCAACAATGCCGTTCCGACGCTTGACCCAGGCCGGGTCATTATTCATATTTCTCCCGATAGCACCAGCCGCGTCCGCGGGGCGGCCCTGACCGTACGGGTAGACTACTCTGTTCCCCTGTACGCCCCCTTTATAACTTCGATTTTAACCAATCCCTTCCCCTTGAGCGCGCAAACAACCATGCGGATTGAATAAAGTGAACGTCAAGTCGTAACGGGGGGAAATTGTCTGGAGGTAGGTTTTCTTTGCGCAACGGGCTGACTCGATTAATCAGGCGTCTGTTCCAAGAACAACGCGGCACGGTGGTAGTCTTGGTGGCTTTAAGTATGGTCAGTCTGCTGGGGTTTACGGCCCTGGTCACCGATGCCGGTCTCCTTTACCTGGCAAAAACAGAGCTGGCCAACTCGGTGGACGCGGCGGCTTTAGCGGGTGGGCAGAACCTGCTCATTGATCGGGAAACAGCGGAAAGCACGGCCAGCGAGTATGCTGCGCAAAACGGAGCTGACGCGGGTGAAATCACGGTCACTGTCAGCGATGATGCGCGGGAGATTACGGTTACGGGGCGGCGAACCGTGAACCTGTTTTTTGCCCGGGTGCTGGGACACCAAACGGGGGAAGTCAGGGCCAGCGCCACTGCCCGGGTGGGCCCGATTTCGAGTATAAGCGGAGCGGCTCCCTTGAGTATTGGACGGCAGGAGTTTGTCTATGGAGAGCGGTACTACCTGAAAGACGCGCCAGGTGGTGAGGGTAGTGGCGACCCGACCCACCGCTCGGGCTGGTATGGCGCCCTGTCGTTGGGCGGCAAAGGGGCCTGCCGGTACCGGGAGAACCTCAAGGACGGTTTCTCAGGGGTGCTGCGGGTGGGCGATGTCGTGGATACCGAGACCGGCAACATGTCGGGGCCGACAGGTGACGGGATCGGTTACCGGCTTGAAAGTTGCCACCATAGCCCGGCGTGCACCTTTGCCAGCTTTCAGCGCGACTGCCCGCGGGTGCTGATGGTGCCGGTGGTGGAGCCATATGATTGGTCTGGCAGACAGGTTAAAAAGGTGCGGGTTGTTGGCTTTGCCGCGTTTTATGTTGAAGAGGCCCCTGGATCTGGCAATGATAACCATGTGGTCGGCCGTTTTGTGCGGACGATCGCCAGCGGGGCGATTGATCCCGGCGGGAGCGAGTTCGGGCTGTACGGGGTAAAGCTGGTTCACTAGCGCGGGGAAAGCGGGGGGTACGAGGATGAAACTCAGAACAGTCATTACGGCGGCCGTGATTTTCGGCCTGCTGACAGCAGTATTTGTCTATACTTATCTCAATAATTTAAAGAAAAGCATGGACCACGGCGAGAAGGTCAAAGTGGTGGTGGCGAAACAGGATCTTCAAGCCCGGACGCTGATCACGGCAGCGATGGTGGAGGAGGTCGAACGCCCAAAAGAGTTTGTGCATGCGCAAGCCTTCTCTGACTTGAAGGAGGCTGTTGGCCAACTGACCCTGATCCCGGTGGTGAGCGGGGAGGAACTGCTGAAGAGCCAGGTGGTCCGGCCCGGGGAGACCCGGCAGGGGTTGGCTTATCGCGTGCCGGTTGGTAAGCGAGCGGTCGCGGTGGCGGTCAATGAAGTGAGCGGGGTCGGCGGCATGTTGAAACCAGGCGACCGGGTGGACGTGGTGGCCACGGTTGATTTAACAGATGGAAAAGGCGGCGACAAAAAGACCTATACTGTAGTTAGCCTGCAGGACATTGAGGTGCTGGCGGTGGGGACGAACCTCCAGGAAACCAGTCCGGGTGGAAAAGGGGACGGGGCGTCCAGTGACACGAAGAAAACCGAAAGCAAAACGGTCACGCTGGCGGTGACGGTGGAGCAGGCCCGGCCGCTGGTCATCGCTGCCGAGCGGGGGGCGATCCGCTTAATGCTGCGCTCACCCGCGGATCAGAGCAAAGTCTCAACCAGTCCGTTTGAACTGCATGACTTGCTGCAGGTGAATTAGACGTGGCCATTGTTGTCGGGAAACGATTGAAGGTGGTGAGAGGCCGTGTCCCGCATCAAAGTGCTGATTGCTGATGACATTGACGAGACCAGGGAAAACATTAAACGGTTATTGTATTTTGAACCGGATCTGGCGGTGGTGGGAGAGGCCCGGAACGGTGAAGAGGCGGTCAAGCAGGCGGAGAAGTTGCGCCCAGATATTATCCTGATGGATATCAATATGCCGGTTCTGGACGGCATCGGAGCGACGGAGATCATCAGCCTGCGGGTGCCGACCGCCAGCATTATTGTTATTTCTGTTCAGGGTGAGCAGGAGTACCTGAAAAAAGCGATGATGGCCGGGGCCCGGGAGTATTTGATCAAGCCGTTCAGCAGTGATGAGCTGGCCGACACCATCCGTAAGGTCTATGAGCTCGAACGCCGCCGCAAGCTGCAGCAGGCGACCCACCGGGCCCTGGACCAGGCGACGCGGCCGAAGCCGCAGGTGGTCACGGTGTTCAGCACCAAGGGCGGGGTGGGCAAAACCACCCTGGTCACCAACCTGGCGCTGAGCTTGCAGCGGGAGGTGAATACCAGAGTGGTGGTGGTGGACCTGGACCTGCAGTTTGGGGATGTAGCGGTCATGCTCAACGTGATGCCCAGACGGACCATTACCGACTTGCTCCAGGAGTTCCACCTGCTGGATGCGGAATTGATGGAAAATTATCTGGTTGAGGAGCAGGGGGTGAAGATCCTGGCGGCGCCGAACCGACCAGAATATGCTGAACTGATCAGCCCTGGCCAGGTCGAAAAGATCCTGGGGGTGCTGAAGGAAACGTATGATTTTATTCTGATCGATACGCCAGCTGCTTTTAACGAGACCACACTGACGGCGCTGGATGCCGCTGACCAGATCCTGATGGTCGCGGCCCTGGACTTACCCACGATCAAGAACGTCAAATTAAGCATGGAGGTGCTTGAGTCTCTGCACCACAAGGGCAAAGTCAAACTGGTCTTAACCCGGGCGACGAGTGATGTGGGGATCAAGGCGGAGGATGTGGAAAGGGCCTTGAATTTTCGGATCGCGTCCGAGATCCCCAGCGACGGGAAAATTGTCACTTCGGCGGTGAACCGGGGGGTCCCCTTTGTGCTCAGCCACCCCGGCTCGCGGGTAGCGCAGAGTGTGAAAGACCTGGCTTACCTAGTGATGAACAACAAAGGCAGCCAGGAAGAGTTGGCGGCGGTGGGTAAGCGCGGACTGTGGGGCCGGCTCCTGGGGGGCCGGGCTTGACCTAGCTGCCGCATAGTAAGCTGCGAGCGCTGACGAGTAAGGAGGCGAGGGATTTCGACGTAGCGCCCTGAGCCATTCGGGTGCGTTGAAACGGCAGGAATAGGCCCAGGAGGAGTGACCCAATGAATGCCTGAGGAGCAGTCCGCTGACTGTTGGCGCGGTCGGTAACGTTGCAGGTATGAATAACAGAAAGTTGGCGAAGTAGCGGTCGAAACCCGCGCCTCTGACCCCGAAGAAACAGGTGTTTATACATATCTTTATGGTGAGGAGATAGCTGTTGGTATTATTGGAGGTACGCGGAGCATGTCTCTACTGAAACGACTGGAACAGGAAAAAGGCACTGCCCGGACAAGCGTAGATAAAGGGCGCGACCGGTCAACCCCGACCGCAGTCCGGCCCGATCCCTACCAGGAGCTGAAGCAGCGGATTCATAAACAGATCATCGAAGAACTGGATGCCGATTTCCTTACCACGAAGGAGAAGGACAAACGGGACCTGGATGATGCTCAGCTAACCGCCCAGGTGGAGAGCATCGTGAATGAGGTGATCGACAGCCAGCCCGCCTTTATTTCCCGCACCGACCGGCAGAAGATCTTAAATGAGATCCTGGACGAGGTCTTTGGTTTTGGCCCGATCAATCCCCTGATTCAGGACCCGACGGTCTCGGAGATCATGGTCAATGGGCCGAAGCAGGTCTACGTTGAGCGGCATGGGCGACTCCAGCTGACGGATATCACCTTCCGGGACAACGAGCACGTCCTGCACATCATCGAGAAGATTGTCGCTCCCCTCGGCCGGCGGATCGATGAGAGTATGCCGATGGTGGACGCCCGGCTGCCGGATGGTTCGCGGGTCAACGCGATTATTCCCCCTTTAGCTTTAGGTGGTCCAACAATCACGATTCGCAAGTTTGCCCGTGACCCCCTCAAGATCGAAGATCTGATTCGGTTTGGCACCCTGACCCCCGAGATGGCCAGGTTTATCGAGGCTTGTGTTAAGGCCAGGCTTAACCTGGTAGTTTCCGGCGGGACTGGTTCGGGTAAGACGACAACGCTCAATGTCCTGTCCTCTTTTATTCCGCCTGATGAGCGGATTATCACCATTGAGGATGCGGCTGAACTTCAGTTGCACCAGGAACACGTCATCAGTCTGGAAAGCCGCCCGGCGAACATTGAAGGGAAAGGGGCGATCACCATCCGCGACCTGGTGCGCAACTCCCTGCGGATGCGGCCCGACCGGATCGTGGTGGGCGAGGTGCGCAGTGGTGAGGCTCTGGACATGCTGCAGGCGATGAACACGGGGCATGATGGTTCGCTGACTACCGCGCACGCCAACTCTCCCCGGGATTTGCTAGCTCGCCTGGAGACGATGGTGCTGATGGCGGGGATGGAGCTGCCGGTGCGGGCGATCAGGGAACAGATCGCCTCGGCGCTTGACCTGATCGTCCACCAGAGCCGCCTGCGTGACGGCAGCCGCAAAATAACCTATTTGACCGAAGTCCAGGGGATGGAGGGCGATGTGATCGTCCTGCAGGATATTTTTGTGTACGAGCAGCAGGGGGTTGATGACCACGGGCGGATCATCGGCCGTTTCCGGGCCACCGGTATTCGGCCAAAATTTATCGACCGTCTGGAGGCGGCCGGGATCAAGCTGCCGGCGGAGATTTTTCGGATATAGGGGATTTTTCGGATATGGATGTGGCCCTTTTTATGGTAAGCAGCAATGGCGAAAGGATGACCATGGATGCTGATCGGGATCATTACCGTTTTTGCTTTTCTCACCGCGACCATGCTGGCCATCGCCCTGTTCGGGTTAATCGGGGCCCGGCGACAGGCGATCCATGAGCGGCTGCGGCGATATACTGCGGGGCAGACCACGCCGGCGCGTCCCCGAGGTGACCTTCCCCGGCAAAAAAAGTTAACCTGGCGCGCCTTGCTCCGGCAGGCCAGCCAGATTTTCGCGGCGCGTGCCTTCACCCGCCGGATCGAGCAGGAGTTGATGCGGGCCGACATCCCGCTGCGCGGCGAGGAATTTATCCTGCTCAACCTGCTGGCGGGTCTGGGGGCTCTGGGGTTGGGCTGGCTGCTGACCGAAAACATAGCTTCAGCGACTGTGCTGGGGGTGCTGGGCTGGCTGGTTCCCCCGCTGCTGGTCGGCCGGGCCAGGGCCAGACGGTTGGTCAGGTTTAACCAGCAGCTCGGCGAGGCGCTGACCGTGATGACCAATTCACTCCGTGCTGGTTACAGTTTCCTCCAGGCGATGGAGATGGTCAGCCGGGAGATGCCGGCGCCGATCGCTGATGAATTCGGGCTTGTCCTGCGGGAAATAAACCTGGGGACAACCACCGAAGAAGCGTTGCTGAATCTGCATAAAAGGGTGGCCAGCGACGACCTGGATCTGATCGTGACTGCGGTCCTGATTCAGCGGCAGGTGGGGGGGAATCTGGCGGAGGTTTTGGATAACATTTCCTTGACCATCCGGGAACGCATCCGGATTAAAGGGGAAATCCGGACTTTAACCGCCCAGGGACGAATTTCCGGACTGATTATCGGCTTGTTACCTCTGGGAGTGGTCGGGATGATTCTATTAATCAACCCTGGTTATATTAAGCCACTGTTCACCGAACCGCTGGGGAACGCGATCGTGGTGGCCGGGATTGTTTCCGAGATCGTGGGGGCTATGTTGATCAAGAAAATTGTCAATATCGAGGTATGAGGGCTGACCTAATAGTGAAATTATTTAATATCAATATTTAATATCAAGCTTTGGAGTGATCAAATGTGATTTGGCTTGTTACCTGCAGTGCAGGCCTGACCGCGTCGCTCTTTACTCTGGCCTTCTGGCAGTACCTGTACCGCGAACGTCTGGCTGTTTTATCCCGCTTAAACCAGTGGCAGCGTAACACTGAGCAGCGGGAAGAGGTTTATGAAAAGTTGAACCAGCCTTTTGCCGACCGGGTAATTCGCCCCTTCCTGAGGAAAATGGCCGGCCGCATGGAGAAGCTGATGCCGTCCAGGAAGAGGGCGGGGCTTCAGCACAAGCTGGCCATGGCCGGCAACCCGGGCAATTTGTCAGCCAACGAGTTTCTGGCTATCCAGTACGGTTTAGGGCTGCTCGCGGTGGCGGTCGCGTTGGCGACTATCCCCTGGCACTGGCGCCTGAGCGCTGGTTTGCTCTTGACTGCCCTGGTGGCTGGGTTGGCTGTTTTAGGCCCAGAAATTTACCTGCGTTTCCGGACCCAACAACGGCAGGAAGAACTGGTCAAACGTTTGCCCGATGTGCTGGATTTACTCACGGTGAGCGTGGAGGCGGGTTTAGCTTTTGACGGGGCTTTACAGAAGGTTATCGAAAAAACTGACGGGGTGCTGGCGGCTGAATTTGGGCGGCTGCTGCAGGAAATCCGGATGGGTAAACCGCGGCGGGAGGCCTTGCGCGACCTGGCGGACCGCACAGGTGTCGATGACCTGACCACGTTTGTCGGGGCGATGGTCCAGGCCGATCAGTTGGGGGTGAGCATCGGCAATGTTTTACGCCTGCAATCCGAGCAGATGCGCCGGCAGCGGCGGCAGCGGGCGGAGGAAAAAGCGATGAAGGCTCCGATTAAGATGCTGTTCCCGCTGGTACTGTTTATTTTCCCTACTATTTTCATCGTTCTGCTGGGACCCGCGGTACTGCAGATGCTCAAGGTTTTTGGGCGATAGGAGGTGGGCGGGGTGGAGCTTTACAATGTGACCAGGCAGGTGACGCTGGCCAGTCAGGTGGAATTGGCCAATACTTTTTGGCGGCGCTGCCGGGGATTACTGGGACGACCGGAGATGCCGCACGGGTCGGGCTTGCTCCTTACTCCCTGCCGGGCAATTCACACTTGTTTCATGCGGTTTGCCATTGACGTCTTGTTTGTAGACAGAGAATTCCAGGTCCTCTTTGTGATAGAAGAGATGCAGCCATTTGTGATCAGCCCCAAGATTCCCGAGGCGAAGATGGTGATCGAACTACCGGCGGGGACAGTCCGCTCTTCTAACACCCGGGTTGGCGACCTCCTGAAACTCACCGCCCTGATTAAGTAAAAAAGGGGACAGGCTACTTTTTTGCTTTGCAAAAAAGTAGCCTGTCCCCTTTTTTTTAAAAAATTTTGCAGCAGGCAGGAAATTCAGGTTGAGTGACGAAATATTCAAAAAATAATAGTTTTGTCTATCTGGGGGATGGGAAGGAGAGAAGGTTATTGGAACTGGAAGGACTGTTGCAGAAAACCCGGATTTTAAACAAAAGCATCCAACACCAATCGGAGCAACCAGCGGATTTTGATGAAATGGCCCGGACCCTGAGCGAGTTGACAGAAGCGGCAGTCTATATATTGGATGACCAGGGGCAGAAGCTGGGATACTATAAATGGCCCGGCGTTCCGCGCCCAGAACTGGATGGACGCATCTGCGACCAAAGAGGAATCAAGCCCGAGTATATGGAGTGGCTGTCTAATTTTAATGAAGTCGCGGTCAACTACCCCTTAGTCGAGGCTTTTCTGACGATCATCCCGATCCACAGCGGACAGAAACGTTTAGGTACACTGGGGCTGGTCAAACGGAAGGCTTTTTCCACCGAGGACACGATCCTGGCCGAGCACGGTGCGGCGGTGATCGGTCTGGAAATCTTGCGCCAGATCAGTGAGCGTAATGAGCGAGAAAACCGGAAGCGAGAAGCGGTAGCGCAGGCTTTGGCGGTACTATCTTATTCCGAAATCGAAGCCGTCAAATATATCTTTAAGGAATTAGAGGGTGACGAAGGGTTTGTCGTCGCGATTCGTCTGGCCGATAAATACATGTTGACGCGCTCCGTGATTGTGAACGCCCTGCGGAAATTGGAGAGTGCGGGCGTAATCCAGGCACGGTCGCTGGGGATGAAGGGAACCTACATCAAGGTTTTGAACGAGTATCTCTACGAGCAACTGGCCAAAATGGAATAGGCAGGAAATCAGGTCGTTGTTTAAGAAAAGAGGCCGGTCGATCTGACGCGGCCTTTTTAGCTGCCCTGGTTGTTATTGCTCTTTCCTGTTATTTTCGTTAAGCTATTAGCAGAAGCTGTTTTAAGGAGTCGGCGAATGAACACCCTCTGGGAGGCCTTGCTTGAGCTGATTTATCCGCACCCTGTAAACTGTCCTTTCTGTGACCGGGTCCTGTCCTCCCTGGGCCCTGTACCCTGTTGTGCTGATTGCGCCCGGGAACTGGCGCACCAGCGGGCCGGGCCGATCTGTCGACGATGCGGTAAGTTTCTTCACGGGGAACTGGGGCCATTTTCTCAGCCGTTATTTTGCCTTGATTGTCAAATGTCCCGGCCTACCTACACCCTGGCGCGAGCGGTTGGTCCTTATGAAGGCCGTCTCAAAGAGGTTGTGCATCGACTGAAGTACCAGAAAAAACGCTGGCTGGCCAGACCATTGGGCCAATTAATAGCGGAAGCCGTGCAGGGAGAGCCCGCGTTCGGTGCGGCCGAGGTGGTCGTCCCGGTTCCCTTGCATCAGGCCAAATACCGGCGGCGCGGCTTCAATCAAGCGGAGCTGCTAGGTCAAACTTTGGCCAGGGAATTGGGTTTGCCGTTTGGGAAGGGGGCCCTGGTGCGGTTGATTGATACCCCGGCGCAGACGGAGTTGGGGAGAGAAGAACGCCAGCATAACTTGACCGGTGCCTTTGCCGTGAAACAGCCGACGATGGTCAGGGAGAAAAGGGTATTATTGGTTGATGATGTGCTGACTACTGGTTCAACCGCGGGCGAGTGCAGCCGGGTGCTGATGGAGGCTGGCGCACGTCAAGTGCTGGTGGCCGTGGTTGCGGCGGGGCGTGGGAAATAATGGCTGTAGATTTGGGCTAAAGTTTTGCCCAGGATTTAACGATAATATATTTTAAAGTGAATAAGGAGGGAACAAGGGTGGACCTGCGCAACTGTCCTGAGTGTGGACGCTTGTTTGCCTTCGTCGGTCAAAATCTCTGCCCAGCCTGCCTGGAGGAGGAGGAAAAGGAGTTCGAACTGGTGCGGGAGTACGTGCGCGAACACCGTAATCCGACGATTACAGAGGTTAGCGAGGCCACCGGGGTAGGGGCCGACAAGATTATTCGTTTTTTAAAAGATGGCCGGCTGATTGCCAAGGGGTTAATTACGGAGGGAGTGCTGGAGTGTGAAAGCTGCGGTTGCCCAATCTCGGCCGGGCGACTGTGCGAAGCGTGTCGAGACGAACTGACGCGGAACATTAAACGATTGACCCGGCCGGTAGAGAAAGAACAGCCAGTCAAGCGGTCGAAGAGCGAACAGAAGTGGCGGACGGATATTATAAAGAAGTAGGTGCAGACAAATGATCATTTCCAGTAACCAAATTAATCATTTCTTGAAAATTTACGGTCAGCAGATGAAGGTTAACGCCCCGGGCCGGAAGGAGGCGCCTGGGGGGACGGGGAAAGCCGATGAGCTGGTACTATCCGAACAGGGAAAGGCCATTCAACTGGCGGCCCAGAAGGTCCGGGAGACCCCGGACATCCGTGAGGACCGGGTCAGGGAATTGAAAGAAGCGATCGAGAAAGGCGCGTATTCCGTTTCCAGTGAAGAGATCGCGGAGAAGCTGTTGGGCCGACGACTGGTGGATGAATTGGTTTAAAAAGGAGTGAGCCGGCGTGCAAGAAACCGTTGCGCAACTGACCGAGATTATGCGCCAGCAGCATCAGCTTTACCGCAAACTGGCCGGCTTGGCCCGGGCGAAACAGCAGCACATCATCGAGGGTAATCTCCAAGAACTGGAGAAGGCGAACCAATTAGAAGAGCAGCTGGTGATCCAGGGGTTGCGTTTGGAGGACGGGCGGCGGGACTGTCAGACCAGACTGGCCGAGCTGTTCGGCCTGTCAGCCGATGAACTGACGGTGACCAGTCTCCTGGAAAAATTGCCGCCCGAGCAGGCTAAACCTTTATTTAACCTGCGCGACGATTTGATGCGGACTGTCACTGAACTCCAGGAGACAAACCGGGAAAACGCCAGTCTGCTCCGGCAGGCCATGGACTGGGTCGAGTACACCTTGCGCTTGTTAACTGAGCCCCAGGGGGATGGCGTCTACACGGCGGAAGCGGCGGCGGATAAACCATCGTGCCAGGAGGCCAGAATTCTGGATGTGAAGGTGTAGGGATAAGATTATATATTTTTGAGGAGAAGAGGGCGACAGATGAGTTTTTTCGGTTTGGAAATCGGCCGGAAAGCAGTTATTACCCAGCAGGCAGCCCTGAATGTGACGGGGCACAACATTGCTAACGCGAATACACCGGGGTTCACGCGGCAGGAGGCGGTGCTGGTGGCCACTCCCCCGGTCAATGATTTGACGACCGGGATTGGCCAGATGGGCACCGGGGTGACGATTGAGCAGATCCGCCGCCTGCGGGACAATTTTGCCGACGCCCAGTACCGAAAAGAGAATACCACAGCCGGCTACTGGGCCAGCAAGCAGGAGGCCCTGGACAAGGTGGAATTGATTATCAATGAACCTTCCGACAGTGGCCTGCGCAGCGTGATGGACCAATTCTGGGTGTCGCTGCAGAAACTTTCTGAGTCACCCGAGAGCCGGGCTGCGCGTTCCACGGTGATCCAGAGCGCCATTGCCCTGGCAGAAACTTTCCACCACATGGACAAGCAGTACCAGGAACTGCAGGAGGACCTGAACCAGTCGGTGGAGGTCCAGGTGCGGGAGGTTAATTCCCTGGCGACGCAAATCGCCGACTTGAACCAGCAGATCCTGAATATTAAAGTATCAGGACAGGAGCCGAACGACCTGTACGACCAGCGTGACTATCTGATTGACCAACTGACGCGGTTAGTGGATGTCCAAATCCGGGTGGAACAATCGGGGTTGGTCAATATTTATCTTGGCGGCCGGGTGCTGGTGCACGATGTTCAGGCTTACGGTGTGATCGCCAAACGTGACGAGAGTGATCCCCGCGGATTTTACAACATGGTCTGGGCGGTCGATGAGCAGCCGGTTGATCTGCGGGGTGGGAGCATAAAAGGATTGATCGAGGCGCGCGGCACCTGGGACGGGACGAAACATACGGGGATGGTCCCCGACCTGCGCCAGAAACTCGATGCCCTGGCGGAAGCCATCACGAAAAAGATGAACGAGGTTCATGAACAGGGGTACGGATTGGACACCAGTACCGGCGGGGTGTACGAACACGTGAAGCTGTTTAAGGAGCCGGCGGATTTTCCAGGGGATACCTTTGTGTCGTGGGCGTCATTCATTGACCTGAACCCGGCGGTCAGGGATAACCTCGATAAACTGGCGGCGGCGACCCAGGTTGAAACATTACCCGACGGCAATGTCCGTGGCCAGCCGGGTGATGGCAGCAATGCCCTGGCCCTGGCGGCCTTGAAACACGATGTGACGATGATGGGTAATGCGTCATTTGACGACTACTGGCGCTCGGCGGTGGCCCAGATCGGGGTGGATGCTCAAGAGGCCAGGCGAATGTGCAAAAACCAGGAGGTTTTGCTGCAACAGCTGGACAACAAGCGGCAGCAGACGGCGGGGGTGTCCATCGACGAGGAGATGACCAACATGATCCGGTTCCAACATGCTTATGGAGCCGCGGCCCGGCTGATCACCGCGGTGGACGAGATGCTGGAGATCCTGATCAGCCGGCTGGGCGTAGTGGGAAGGTAGGTGAATGGTCATGCGGATTACGAACAACATGATGGTGAATAACCTGATGCGCAACCTGTACCGGAACATGAACGTGCTGGACGAGACGGAAGAAAAATTGGCTTCGGGGCGCACAGTGCAGGTGCCTTCCGACAATCCGATCGCGGTGACGAATACCTTGCGCTGGCGGACCAACCTGGCCGAGGTCAACGAATATCTGGAGAAGGTGCGCGAGGCCGGCAACTGGCTGAATACAGCGGACAGCGCCCTGGACAGCCTGACCAGCATCCTGCAGCGGGTGCGGGAACTGACGGTCTACGGCGCCAACGGCAGTCTGGCACCGACGGACCGGGCGGCGATCGCCAAAGAGGTGGACCAGCTGGCCGAGCAGGTGGGACAGATCGCGAACACCACCTATGGCGCCAAGTACATATTCGGTGGCACTAACACCACGGCGCCACCCTATGACCCGACGACCTATGACTTAAGTACAGGGACGGGCTGGCAGGGGAACGACCAGGAATTCCGGCTGGAAGTGGCCCAGGGGGCGCTGCTGACGGTGAATTCGCCGGGGAGCGTGATTTTTAACGGTACGGGAGGCACGCCACGGCTTTTCAAGGTGCTCAAAGACCTGTCGGATAACCTGGTGAGCGGAGATACTGCCGGGCTTAACCAGCGTTTGCAGGAAATTGACCAGAACATTGATAATGTTTTAAATGAGCGGGCAGTGGTCGGGGCGAAGCTCAACCGCCTGGAACTGCACCAGACGCGCTTAGAAGACCTGGAGAAAAACTATACGGAGTTGCTGGCCCAGAGCGAAGACGCTGACCTGGCGGAAGTGATCATGAACCTGAAGATGCAGGAAAACGTCTACCGGGCCTCGCTGGCCGCGGGGGCGCGGATCATCCAGCCGACCCTGGTGGATTTTTTGCGGTAGGGAAGAGGCGGGTTAACGTTATGGTTTGGTTGAGGCTGGTATAAATTCGTGGAAAACGGTGATTCTATCGGGCGTAATGGTTTAAGGTATTGGTAAACGGTGACCAGATTTTCGGGAGCGCCTGAAGGGGTTTTCGTGATTTTTGAGGATTTTGTGGCTTTATTACTTTGTGTTTTGGGCGTTCTGGAATGTCGAAAACAGAATAGGAAACTGGGTTTCAAGGGTTTTGTCTCTTTTTTGTGTTTTAGACTATTACGATGTTAGTTTTAAGCTTTGACGAACTATTTGTTAAGGATTATCAAGTTTTATGTTTTTTCGGTGTTTTTGGTTTCATTGGACTTTTCACAGGAGGTTATCAAGGTGCTGCTGCGCATCGACCAGATCTGGGGCCGGCTCGGTCTGGAGCTAACCGCACCTTTTCTCCAGATTGCCGTCACCCACCACCGCTTCGCGGTTAACCACACCCAGCCGGTGCTGTCTGTGCGCCCCGACCGACTGGAGCTTGACATTGACACCACCGCCGCCCGGGAGGACCTGGGGTTGTACGACCCGAACCGTTTCTGGCATGCTTGGGCGGCGCAGGGAGCGGCGGTGGCGGTGGAGGCGACGGCCAAGATTGCCGAGGAGGGCGATCGGCTGGCGGCGATCGAAACGGGGGAGACAGACGCGATCGCCAACATCGCGCGGGAGAACACCACGCCCGACGACGAGTTCGACGTGGGCCTGGTGCCGCAGCACCCGCCTGAGATCCGGTGGCGGGAGGTCCCCGGAGAGCAGCACTACGCACCGGGCGAGGTGACGGTCGACCTGAAGCCGGGGTGTGTAGACGTGGAGCTGCGCCGGGGTGTGGTGCGGGGGTACCTGCGCCAGCCGCCGGTGCTGGAGATTCGGTATGTGGGTGGGAATGTTGATGTCCGGGTGTGACGGCGCAGATCCGGCCCAGGGGCGACAGGGCGGGTGTGGCTGCCGAAAATAGCGCCGGCGCCCGGCTGGGGCGGTGCCGCCGGTCGCCTGCGGACATGGTAACTATCTTGGGCGCTAGTGCGATACGGGGAGGTACATGCGTATGCTGATCCAGACGCGCCACTTTGGCGAGATTGAGGTTGATGAAACCAGAATAATTGAATTTCCCGCCGGGCTACCCGGTTTTGCGGACACCCGCCGGTATGTCCTGCTGCCGCACGGGGATGACAGCCCTTTTTACTTCCTGCAGTCGCTGGAACGATCCGAGGTGGCGTTTGTTGTGACCTGGCCGCAGCGTTTTTTCCCTGATTATCAGCCGGTGATCCCACCGGACGAACTGGAGGAAATTGGCCTGACGGCAGGAGACGGGGAGGTGGAGGTCCTGGTTATCCTGACGGTACCGGCCGACCCGCGGTTGATGACGGCCAACCTCCTGGCCCCGGTGGTAATTAACGTGGCGGCCAGACGGGCCCGGCAGGTCATCTTGAACGGGAGCGGCTACACGACCCGCCATTGTGTCTTTCCTGAGTCGGCGGCTACTGCGGAGACAGTGGCAGTCGGTTCGCCAGCGCGGGCGGGGGAAGTGAGGGCCTGTGTCGGGGGCTAAGACGATGACCGCGGTATGGGCGGCTACTTCCTGCAGCTATTGAAGGGAGAACTGATAACAGGGTATCTGGGTGGTTAGCTGTAGTGGTGGTAGGGATTGGACATGAAAAACTAACTCCTTTTGCTCTTAGTAAATGTTTAAAAGTGGTCAAGATATAGAGCGTATAGTGAGCCTCTGGGCATGGGATTACCTGGATGAAACCTTAAGGTTCTTGTGCTGGGCGAAAGCAGAGCACGCACGCAGTTTTATACGGGACTGGTCCCTTTGTTTTTTTATTGTTGGCGAGATATAACATAATCTGTTTTTATAGCTATAAATGGGAGTAAATCTCGCTAGGGCGAGTTGGAGGAACGTATGCTTGTCTTGTCCAGAAAACTGAACGAAAGCATCATGATCGGCGATGAAATCGAAGTGACGGTGGTGGAGATCCAGGGCGACCAGGTGCGCCTGGGTGTGCAGGCGCCCCGTTCGGTGCGTGTCTACCGGCGCGAAGTCTACCAGGCCATCCAGGAGCAGAACCGGGCGGCCGCTCTGTCTGTACCCGGACCGGGTAAAATTGATCAACTGCTGCAAGAAATAGCCAGAGAGATAAAAAACGAGAAAAAAGATGAATGATTGACATTTCGATGGATTTTAAATCTTATCGGCGAAAATTAACGGTGGTTACAGATAAAGGGCGGCGCGGTCGCCTTCGATATTTTAAGTAGGTTGTCCAAATTGACCAGGTCAATTTGGACCATAACGCTGTCGGCCCAGGGGAGGAGGTGAAGTGGCGGCTGAGCAGTAATCAGTCAGGGCCAAAGCAGAGTAAACCAATCTGTTGAATAAACGCCGGGCACGGACGCCCGGGCGAAAAAATCTTCAAGGAGGAAGGAAAAATGAGGATTAACCACAACATCGCCAGTCTGAACACGTATCGTCAATTGTCAGCGAACAATGTACTCCAGAATAAGTCTCTGGAGAAATTATCATCGGGCCTGCGTATCAATCGTGCTGGTGACGATGCGGCGGGTTTGGCTATCAGTGAAAAAATGCGGGGGCAGATTCGGGGCCTGGAAATGGCTGCCAAGAACGCGCAGGATGGAATATCCTTAATTCAAACGGCAGAGGGTGTCCTGAATGAAACTCATTCCATTTTGCAGCGTATGCGCGAGCTGGCAGTGCAGTCTGCCAACGACACGAATAATAGCAACGACCGTGCTGAACTGCAGAAAGAAGTAGACCAGTTGATAGCGGAGATCGATCGCATCGCCAACAACACCGAGTTTAACACGCAAAAACTCTTGGATGGTAGTCTTAGCGGATCAGGCAATGCCCTCATTTTCCACATAGGGGCCAATTCAGGCCAAACCATTAAACTTGATATTAATTCGATGACCGCCAGTGGTCTTGGTGTCAGCGGGGTAAATATCAGTACGCAGTCAGGCGCGGAGGCTGCCATTACTACTATTCAAGCTGCGATAGATACTGTTTCCAGTGAGCGTTCTAAACTCGGTGCCTATCAGAACCGCTTGGAGCACACCATCAACAACCTGGGCACCGCTTCCGAGAACCTGACCGCTGCCGAATCCCGCATCCGCGACGTGGACATGGCCAAAGAAATGATGGAGTTTACCAAGATGAATATTCTGCAACAGGCGGCTACTGCGATGCTGGCGCAGGCCAACCAGCAGCCGCAGATGGTGCTACAGCTGCTTGGGCGATAGGTTGGTTATCTTAGTTTTATCAGCGCGAAACGAGGGGTATCTTTCGTGGATACCCCTTTTTCTTAAAATTATGTAGAATGACTTATATACAAGTAAACAAAATAAATTAATTGAAGAGAGAACTTTTTATCCATGTTTACAAATAGAAAGTGATGAATTAAAATTTTTCTGGGTGATAACCCTGATTTGGCTGGTTAGCTTGGTAAGTAAAAGAAGAATATAACGGAATTAGGGTGATTTAATGAAATTGTGGATAGATGATGATTTTCTGGGTTCGTTTGACTGTGTCGCGTCTGCTGCTGTCAAACTGGCGGAATGGCAGGAAGCAAATAGAGAGAGGATTTTATATTTATACGAATGTAGTGGCGAGCAGTATAGTTATGCCGATTCGTGGGACGATTTTTTGAAAAAAAATGTGGATCAGGATGTGGAAGTGAGGATTGTCACAGCTACTCAGGAAGCGCTCCAGCTGGAACTGGTTGATTCAACGCTGGAGTATCTTTCCCGTTTGTGCGGTTCTATCGAGAATCTGGCAGAGCGTTTTTATGCTGATCCCGATCAAATAGCGTGGAAACAGCTGTCCGATTTTGTAGAAGGGCTTTATTTTCTTTGCCGTTCTCTGGAAATTATTCAGTGCCCGGTTTTTGACCGGGAAGAATTCCATGAAAAGCTTGCGGAGTTTCTGCGTGCGATGGAATCAAAGGATACAGTGGCGGTGGCCGATGCGCTGAACTACGAGTGGAGCAGATGGCTGGACGGGTTGAGATGCGGGATTTCCGGAATAGAGAATTGAGGGTGTGTATATGGCGCCAACCGGACTTTACCAGAAGAATGTCGATTTCCTGAAGGAAAACTGCCCGCAGTTATGGAAACAGATTAAAGGGAAGAACAGCGGCAGCGCCTATACGGTACTTCCTGCCAGGGAAAAGGGGCTGTACTGCATTGAGGCGAGCCAAAAAGGTGGCGGTTCTTTACTGCTGCACAGCAGGTACAATCCCGTCCGGGAAGCGGAAATGTGGGCTGCAAAGCAAGATCTGGCAGGGATCAGGCATGTTGTCCTGTACGGCTTCGGTTTGGGATATCACGTCGAGGCTTTGCTTGAGAATCATCCCGATCTATCTTTTTACATTTACGAGCCGGATGTAGAGATCTTTCTGGCTACCCTTGAATACCGGGATTGGTCCACTTTTCCGTGGGAGCGCGTCTTTATCGTTTTCGAACACGGCAACGACCGCAGCCGGGTGTTTGTTGAGCACGTTGTAAACCTGGCCAAAAGTGGCTGGACCTTTCTAACGATACCGGCCTTTGAGCGCTGCTTTTCTGAGCGTCTTGAAGAACTTGCCGAGAGCCTGAAAAATGCCCGCCAATCCTATGTGGAAAGCCTGCTTACTAATGTGGTATTTGAGAAGGAGTGGACGGTTAATGCGCTGAAAAATCTGCCGTATCTCTGGAAATGCGAATACATCTTTCATTGCAAAAAATATTTCCAGGGACGCACGGCAGTCATGACTGCTTCGGGGCCTTCTCTTACCGAAGCTGTACCCTATATTAAGAAAATTAAAGAATGCAAGCAGGCACTGATTGTGGCAGCGGGAACCAGCGTCAACGGCTTGCTGAAATACGGTTTGGTCCCGGACATGTTCGTTTCGTACGATCCTTTTCCCGGTAACTATAATGCCCTGAAACCTGCTCTTTCTTGGGGTGCCCCGCTTGTTTTCGGAAGCACGATTAATCACGATGTGGTAAAGAACCATGTTGGTCCAAAGGCTTATTTTATCTTGAGTCAGGATACGGTGTTTAACTATTTGCATGGAGCACTTGAGTCAGCTGAAGTAATTGAGGATGCTCCTTCTATTGCTGTGGTTACGCTCAGGCTTCTGGACAAACTGGGAATAAGAGAGGTTATTCTCGCTGGTCAGGATCTAGCTTTTGTAGGCGATCGTTACTATGCTGACGGAATTGGAGTTGCTAGACCAGAAAACGTATTGGATATTGAAAAAGAAGCGGCGGTGGAGGTAGATTCCAATAGCGGTGGGAAAGTACTGACGAGTAGATCTTTTATCAGGATGAAGGAAAGCCTGGAACAGGTGATCAGTTTATCGCGATTTGAGAGGGTTATTAATACTTCTCCTCGCGGAGCTAAGATTGCGGGCACATTTTTTCTTGAATGGGATGATGTAATGGGAGAACTCTCAAATTGCCCCGCTGGTGAACCTCCTGTTTTTAAAGAATCTGCGGCAGTTGTCGGCCTAAGGAAGCTCAAGAGGACGGTAAAGAGTATACTGATGGAGATTGAAGAAGATTTTATTTCTGCACTTAAAAAAGCTGAAGAGTTCTTGAATCTGGATGAAAGTGCTGCTGAAGCAAAAAAAGAGCGGATTTTTGAAGATGTTTCACGGTCTGTGGAGATGCTTACCTCACAAAAGAAGTTTGCTGCTTTTATTAGTCCGATGATCCGTAATGAGGAGCATTTATTGAGGAAATCTCTTGGGGACATCCGCTATATGTCGTGGGAAGAAAAGCGGAATTTCGTGGCGGTGGATCTTAAGAGGTATCTGAACGGAATTCAGGCATCTCTTTTTAAGTTAAAAGAAGCTGTAGAGGAATGGGGCTGAAAAAAGATAAAAATGGCAAATACAGTTTTAGTAACGGGAGCCGCAGGCTTTATTGGTTCTCATCTTGTGGAAGAACTTGCTAGGCAAGGATATAAGATAAAAGCTTTTGTCCGGTACAATTCCCGCAACCAGTGGGGCTGGCTGGAGACATTGCCGTGTCTCAAGGAGATCGAAGTTTGTACCGGGGATATTCGCGATTACGACAGCGTCAGAAATGCCGTCTGTGGGGTCGATATTATTTTTCACCTGGCAGCCCTTATAGGTATTCCTTATTCGTATGTTTCTCCGTTAGCGTACATCAAAACAAATGTCGAGGGTACCTACAATATTCTCCAGGCCGCCAGGGAAGAAGGGGTAAAGAGGGTGGTGCATACTTCTACTTCGGAAGTGTATGGTACGGCTCGATACGTCCCTATTGACGAAGAACATCCCTTGCAGGCTCAGTCTCCTTATGCGGCTTCAAAGATTGCCGCGGACCAGTTAGCCCTAAGTTATCATCGCTCCTTTGGCTTGCCGGTAGTGGTGGTGAGGCCTTTCAACACTTTTGGCCCTCGCCAGTCGGCCCGTGCAGTTATTCCCACTATTATTACTCAAGTTCTGGCCGGCAACCGGACTATCCGCTTGGGCAACTTAAACCCCACCCGCGACTTCAATTATGTGCGTGATACTGTTGCGGGAATAGTCGCTGTTGGCTTATCTGAAAAAGCAGTGGGGCAAGTGGTGAATATAGGGAGTGGAAGAGAGATATCTATAAAGGATTTGGTTGAGCAGATAGAAAATATTGTGGGAAGGGAAATAAGCATCGAGCAGGAAGATGAGCGGATAAGACCTGTGGATAGTGAAGTTGGACGCTTGGTATGCGACAACCGGCGGGCATACGAGCTTGCTGGCTGGAGCCTACGGTATACTCTTGACGAAGGGCTCCAAGAAACTATCGAGTGGTTCGAAGAAAATCTTCATTTCTACAAACCAGGAATTTACAATATGTAAAAGGGAAGAGCAGTAAAGCTGTTCTGAGAGTAGGGATAATATAGGATGAAAAAAGACTATGTCTATAGAAAGCTCAAGATAGGGAGTGCAGGTTATGTTTTTCAGAAATCCCAATAGCCAGCGCGAAAACCCATTTCGTGCTGTTTATGACAGTGAGGCTTTTCGTAATGTGTTGCATTATAAGGATAATCTGCCGTCGTTTCCGTTTTTAATTGATATTGAATTGACCAATATATGTAATTTACGGTGTATCTTTTGTGGCCAGCAGGCGATGACCAGACCGAAGGGTTATATGGAGTGGGGTTTGTTTAAGAAAATAGTTGATGAATGTTCTTCTCTTTATGAGACTCCTATTCGCATGATTCGCTGGGGGGAGCCTTTTTTGCACCCTGGTATAATAGATTTTTGCCGTTATGTAAAAGAAAAAGGCTTACTTCTGCATATAACTACAAATGGACTGGCTTTAAACAAACGAAGAGAAAATAAAAAGCCTTGTAGAGTTAGAGTTGGATTCGATAATTTTTTCTTTTCAAGGGGCAACCAAAGAACAGTATGAAATTATGCGTAATAACAGTAAATACAATGTACTGGTTGATAATATTTTAAAACTTATCGATACTCGAGGGAAGCTTAAAAAACCTTATGTTCATATTTCAACAACCTTAACTGATGAGACAGAAGAGGAAGTAAAAAATTTTGTTGATTATTGGGTTGGTATTGTGGATTCGGTTGGAATAGGCAAGACTAACCTGTCACGCCTAAATTTTCACCTTATAAAGTCTCTAGATGTGGCAAAACGTCTTTTTGAATTAAAAGAAAAAGAAACCATAAGAAAAATCTATCGTGAGTGTACGGAAGTATATCAAAAATTGAGCGTTGACTGGGATGGTAAGGTAAGTTGTTGTTGCTCTGATTATGACAATTTTTTGACGGTGGGCGATGCAAACGAACAGACTCTTTATGAAATTTGGAACAACTCGCCTGATTTGAGATTATACAGAGAATTATTGGATAAATATAAACACAGGAGTCTAGCCTTGTGTTGCACTTGTTATCACACATACGAAGAATTTTAATATACCAATAGCAAGAAATACTCTAGAATTGTAGTTAGAGAAGGGGAGTAATTTCTTGAGAGAGTGGCGGATTCTTCTTGATTCACCAAATATCAGTGAATTGGAAAAAGAATATGTACTGTGTGCCCTGGAAAGCGGATATGTTTCGTCCATAGGGCCTCTGGTTAGCGAATTTGAGGAGCGTTTTGCTAGGTATGTAGGGGCCCAGTATGCTGTGGCCACAGTTAACGGCACGGCAGCTATTCACTTAGCCTTAAGGCTGTTGGGAATTGGTCCTGGAGATGAAGTTATTGTACCGGCACTTACTTTTATCGCCACTGTAAATCCGGTAGTGTATGTGGGCGCAACTCCTGTAGTAGTAGACGTGGATCCGTTGACCTGGAATATTGATCCCGACGAAGTTGAAAGGGTAATTACACACCGCACACGTGCCATTATACCTGTTCACCTTTATGGCAACCCGGCGGACATGTCGCGTTTGACGGATATAGCTCACAGATACGGCTTATACGTGATTGAAGATGCGGCGGAAGCACTTGGCTCCACGTATGAGGGGCGACATGTGGGAACGTTTGGAGATATAGGTGTATTCAGTTTCAATGGAAACAAGGTGATTACCACCGGCGGCGGTGGCATGCTGGTAACAAATAATCCTGAACTGGCGGCGCGTGCTCGCCTGCTGGTTAACCAAGGCAGGAATTCTGATGCTACGGAGTACGAGCACCTCGAAGTAGGGTACAATTACCGGCTGACTAACATTCAAGCAGCTTTGGGCCTAGCGCAAATGGAGAGGCTGGAACAATTCCTGGATGTCAAGCGCCGCAATGCGGCTTTATACCGTGAACTTCTCCAGAATGTTCCCGGCCTTAAGTGGCAGCAGGAACTGCCGGAAGGACGAAGCAGTTGGTGGATGTTTTCTGTTGTGGTTGATCCCGATAGGTTTGGTAAGGATAGATATGCCGTGGCAGAGAAGTTGCGTAAGGCGGGTATCCAGGTGCGCCCGCTGTTTTTGCCTCTTTCCAGGCAGCCGGCGTATGCACAGTATAAACTTAAAGCATGTCCTGTAGCTGAGCTTTTACACGAGCGGGGATTAAACCTGCCGAGTGCGAGTTTTCTTACTGAAGATGATATTCAGTATGTATGCCAGGTTATATTGGAAAGGTGATAATCCAGTGGAAAAGCAATCCATAGTCCTCATTGGGGCAGGCGGACACGCAGCGGTAGTTGCCAGTACTATCGAGACCCTTGGTTCTTTCTTTATAGTAGGGTATACGGCTCCTGTTGCCGGCGCGGCTACTATTTCTTGCCATTATAATTACCTGGGGGATGACAGCGTCCTACCTGCTTTGTTTAACCAGGGAATCAGGCTGGCAGCGCTGGGCCTGGGAGGGACGGGGGATAACCGGCCACGGAGTGAATTGTATGAGCGGATCCGTAGATTGGGATTTGAGTTTCCGCTGCTTAAACACCCATCGGCAGTTGTGGCTCCAGATGTGGTGTTTGGTGCGGGTTGTGTGGTAGCGCCGGGCGCAATAGTTAATTCGGGTGCAAAGTTGGGGATAAATGTTATTGTTAATTCGGGTGCCGTGGTCGAGCATGATTGTGTTATTGCCGATCATGTGCATATAGCAACAGGGACAGTGCTCTGCGGGGGAGTTAGAGTCGGCAGGTTAGCACATATTGGTGCTGGTGCTGTCATAATTCAGGGCGTAACCATAGGAGAAGGTGCCTTGGTGGGTGCCGGAGCAGTGGTAGTGCATGACATAGAACCCTGGACAGTGGTGGTGGGTAATCCAGCAAAGAATCAGCAAAGAATTTAGAACGATTGGGATGAAACGATGAGAAAGGTAATGTTTTTTACAACCACGAGGGCTGAATTTGGCTTGCTTAAACTGATTTTACGGCGAAGTGAAAATTTTTCTTTCGAACCTGTATTGGTGGTTGCAGGAGCTCACGTAAACCCTTCTAAGGGAGAAACAATCCAGGAAATAATTTCAGAGGGTTTCTACCCGATTGTTCTGCAAAGATGCTTTCCTGAATCAGACCTGCCAGCTGCTATTGTAAAATATGTAGCCAGTGCTTGCGCTGAGATTGCTGCGGTGATTGATTCGCTAAGGCCTGATATAATGCTGCTTTTGGGAGATCGGCATGAACTTTTGGCAGCGGCTACGGCAGCAGTAATCATGCGCATTCCTATTGCTCACCTAGCAGGTGGTGAATCAACCGAAGGAGTGCTCGATGAGCAAGTACGACATGCGCTAACCAAAATGGCTCATCTGCACTTTGCCAGTACTTTCGAATATGCCCGCTGCATTCGCCTTATGGGGGAAGAGGCTTGGCGAATACATTTAGTTGGTTCACCAGGAGTGGAAAATATTCACAGAAGAGAATTTATGGAACCGCAGGAGATTTTAGAGCAGTTTGGTATTGATGTTTTTCAGCCTACCTTGCTGGTTACGTATCATCCTGAGACGTTATCGCCTGATTGTGACCCTGCCAGGGAAGTGAACACGCTTATTTCGGCTTTGAAAGAGTTTAGGGGTTTTCAACAGGTTATTACTTACCCGGGGACGGAAGTAGGGTTTCAAAAAATTATTTCTGCCTGGGAAACTTATGCGGCGGAGTTCCCCAATGTCCGGCTTTACAAAAGCTTGGGTTCGCGTGCTTACCTGGGGGTTATGAAGTATGCTGCCGCGGTAGTGGGTAATTCCTCCAGTGGCATTATTGAAGCACCGTCTTTCAAGATACCGACGGTTAATATCGGTGACAGGCAAAAGGGCCGGATAAGGGCTGAAAGTATAATTGATGTGCCCTGCCGCAGAGAAGATATTATGACGGCTTTGCGCAAGGCCTTATACGACACGCAGTTTCGCCAGCAAGTGCAGCGAGTAACGAATCCTTACGATCCTTATGGCGACGGTAACGTAAGCGGGAGAATATTGTCTGTTCTGGAGTCAGTGCCTTTAGACAGACGGTTGCTTGAGAAAAAACTTGACTTTCCGGGTCCAGAGGAGGTGGCAACCTATGGCTCTTAAAAGTGGTGCCTTTCATAAAAGTGGAGTCTTCATTATTGCCGAAGCGGGGGTAAATCATAACGGAGATCTAGAAATAGCCAAAAAACTGGTTGATGCAGCGGTTGCTGCCGGTGCAGATGCGATAAAGTTCCAGACCTTTGTTCCGGAAGAAGTGGCAGCTAGTACCGCCGAGAAAGCAGCTTATCAGAAGGAAAACGTGCCCGGCCAGGAAACACAGCTGGATATGATCCGGCGTCTTGCGCTTTCGAAAGAGGATTTTCGAACCCTCAAGATGTACTGTGACCGGCGGGAGATAATGTTTTTATCTACGCCGTTCGATTATTACAGCGTAGATCTCCTAGATAAGTTGGGCGTTCCCTTGTTCAAGATTCCCTCGGGCGAGTTGGTTAACGACCGTTTTTTGCGGTATGTAGCTGCTAGGGGCAAACCTCTTATAATTTCCACGGGAATGGCTACACTGGGCGAGGTGGAAGAAGCACTCGAGGTAATGCAGAGTGCTGGGGCCCATGAAATAACCCTCTTGCACTGTACTTCGGCATATCCCACTCCTTATGAGGAAGTCAATCTGCAGGCTATGGTCACGCTGGGGCATGCTTTTGGGCTGCCGGTAGGCTATTCCGATCACACTCTGGGTATTGAGGTAGCCATAGCTGCTGTGGCTCTGGGGGCTACGGTGATTGAGAAGCACTTCACGCTGAGCCGCAAGATGGAAGGGCCAGACCATAAGGCATCGTTAGAGCCTGACGAACTGGCTGCCATGGTGCGGGCGATCCGTAACGTGGAGAAAGCTTTGGGCGATGGGCGCAAGCGTCCCACCCCTGCCGAGCGGGATGTTATGCGGGCGGCCAGACGCAGTTTGGTGGCAGCGTGTAAAATCACTGCAGGAGAAGTGATTACTGAGGATAAACTGGCCCTCAAGAGGCCTGGAACAGGCATTTCCCCGAAGATGTGGAGTTTGGTTGCGGGTAGAAAGGCACGGGTGGACATTCCAGCAGATACGGTAATCACGTGGGATATGATTTTTTAGGAGGGAAGCTTTTGAGGCGAGCCGAATTGCTGCAAAAAGTAAAGGTAGGGCCGGAAGTGCCTATTGTACTGGCTTTGGAGCAGATGGACCGGGCAGCATGCCAGATCCTTCTGGTAACTAGCGATGACGGGCGGTTACTGGGTACGGTAACTGATGGAGATGTCCGCCGCGCTTTACTGGGTGGGATGGATTTGCGCGCCCCGGTGGCCCGCATAATGAATTCGCATCCTCGGGTGTTGCCCGAAGGGTCTTCTCGTGAAGCTGCGCGGCAGCTTATGGTAGAGTACAGCGTCCGCCACGTTCCTTTGGTAGATCTGGAAGGACGAGTCGTGGATTTGATCCTGTGGGAAGATGTGCTTTTGCCTCGTGCTAAAAGCCGTTCTGAGGCTGTAGTGATAATGGCTGGTGGCCAGGGTACGCGGCTTGATCCCTTTACCAAAATTCTTCCCAAGCCAATGATTCCACTGCGGGACAAGCCTATTGTAGAAGTAATCATGGATAGGTTTCACAGCCAGGGGTTTGGCCAGTTTATTTTATGCCTTGGTTACAAAGCCGAAATCGTTCGCCTTTATTTTAATGGCGAAAGCCGACCCTACCGCACGGAATTTGTGCAAGAGAATGAGCCGCTGGGCACTGCGGGGGCGCTTTCTCTTTTAACGGGGCGTATTAACGAAACCTTTATTATGACCAACTGTGACATCATTGTGGAACTCGATTACCACCATTTGCTGGAGTACCATCGGGAACATGGGCATGCTTTAACGGTTGTGGGGGCTTTGAAAGAGTTTGTGGTGCCTTACGGGGTTTTACGCACGCAGGGCGAGGATTTCTGGATCGAAGAGAAACCCAATTTTCACTTTCTGGTGAACACTGGCCTCTATGTGCTGGAGCCTGCTGTGTTGAAATTACTTCAGAAAGGTGTCCGTATTGACATGCCGGAACTCATTGCGGTCGTCAGGAATGCTGGAATGCGCATTGGGGTCTACCCACACCATGGACGCTGGTTTGATGTAGGCCAGTGGGAGGAATACCAGCGAACCCTTCGCCTTTTTGAAACTATGGAACTGGGGAAGTAGAGGAGAGTAGATATGTACCCGGGAGTTTCGTTGCTTGGCTTTATTCCTGCCCGTGCTGGATCTAAAGGTGTTCCAGACAAGAATATAAGGCTCCTTGCTGGAAAGCCGCTTATAGTGCACACCATTCAAGCGGCCATAGAGAGCAGTGTTTTTGATCGTTTGGTGGTTTCTACCGATGGGGGGGAAATTGCCAGGGTAGCGAAAGAAGCGGGCGCAGAAGTTCCCTTTTTGCGCCCCCAGGAGTTAGCTACCGACGGGGCACGGGGAATAGATGTACTGCACCACGCACTTCGTTGGTTTGAGGAGCGAGGTACAAAGTTTGATTGTGTTATGTATTTGCAGCCTACCAGCCCTCTGCGTACCGCCGCAGATATGGTGAAAGCAGTGGACATTCTGCTCGCACGTGAAGCGGATGCGGTAGTTTCGGTGTGCGAGGTGGACCATCACCCCTGGTGGTCTAATGTCCTCCCAGAAGACGGGTGTATGCGAGATTTTATAAAACCGGATATTCCTGCTAATCGCCAGGAACTGCCGGTTTATTATCGCTTAAACGGCGCTATATATCTAGCACGCTGGGATTTTATACGTGATCGGGATTCGTGGTTTGGGCCGCATACTTATGCGTATATCATGCCGCGGGAGCGCTCGGTAGATATTGATCATGAGATTGATTTCAAGCTGGCGGAGGTTTTGCTGGCTTTGAAGGATTAGGGCAGAGGAATTGTTGCGGGAGTTATTTTTGATTTTCGAACGTAATTGGAAGGGTGCTTTTCTACCTTTAGTATTTGTAGTATTTGCTTTAGATTGGACAAAAATGAATACAAGCAAAACACCTGAAAAGGTTTGACGCAAAGCCACGGGCCTAAGGCATTTGTTTGCTATGGCAGCCAGGTTGCCATAAGAGCAATTTTTCCTGACTTTGTCAGTTGAAGGCCAGAAAGCCTTTAAAAACAAGGAATATTTCACATAAAGATGCGCAAATTGTACCCACATCCTCTACCAGGCGAATTCTCCTGCCTCTTCAACAGGCAGCATATTCTTCGGTGGGGAAATGCGTAATATTCTTAAGATTTTATTGGCATTATCACTTGGACGCATCTTCACCAAAAATCTTTGGCTATTTATCTCCATTTCTGTAAACAACAATGAACTCAAAGCTTCCCGAATTTGGGTTGGACTAATAAACAATTGATGTTCTTTCAGACGGAATTCTAAGGTCCTTTCGAGCAAGAAAGCCAGAAAACAAATAACAAAATGGCCTTTTATGCGCTTTTCAGTCCAATGAAAGATTGGACGTACTCCAATGTGCTCTTCATGATGCAAAAGGGCTCTTCGATTTTCCAGAGAGTATGATACGCGTCAAGCACAGCATCTGGAGTCAGCTCACTTAAACTGGTCTGAATAGCATAGTAACCGTCAAATCGTTCATCGTTGGCAATAGCCTTTTCATCAAGAAAGTACTGGTCGTTTTCGCTGATGTGTTTAATGAAACGCTTGCCACCGCGCTTGTTGCTAGCCTTAATAGAACTTGGTTGTGCCAAAAGACTATTGGCCTTATCAATCAACCGTTGCCGGTCAGCCTTATCCTTAAGAGCCCGTTTAGAAGAATAGGTAATAACCAGTTTCTCAGCCAGTTCAATTACCTTCCCCTGCTCGTCTCTAAAACGGTTGACATGATCAAGGACTTTATACCTTAAAAGCTCCGCATCATCCTGAGTCTCATTAGAAGAATTAAGCAAAGCATAGCCTTCTTGATTAAAGACTTCTTGCAGAACACCTTGATTCATTTTCTTGAGGCGAGTTGCCACGATATAGTCATATCCCTTGTCCCTAATCCGCTTTAAATTTAGTTTGCTGTTAAGCCCTCGGTCAGCAACAATGACTACCCGGTTAAGATTAAACCTCTGACTTAATTTTTCTAAGGAAAGCTCTAGCGTCTTACTATCCAAAGTATTGCCTGGGAACAATTCATAACCGATGGGTCTTCCTTCACCATCCACTAACAATCCCATAACAACTTGGACTTCATTAATCTTGTTATCTTTAGTGAAGCCGAAATCCCGAAATCCTTCTTCCCTAACACTCTCGAAGTAGAAGGTGGTTACATCATAAAAAACGACATCTACCTTCATGTTAAACAGAGAACGATTCTGTTCGAAAACAAAGTCTTCAATACGTTCCTTATTCTCTGCAAGTAAATCCAGGCTGCGATATAGATGGTTCAGATCAAGATCCGGAACTCCCAGATATTGACGGCGCCTTTCGAAAGTTCCAAGTTTACTTGAAGGAGACAATAAATGCTGAACTGACATGAGAAAACAAACAGAATTTAGATCAAACTGGATTTTGGTATGCCGTTCCTTAAACTCAGTGAAAAACCTATCCAGCTTGAACAGCTGCCAAATCTTACGGTAAACAATAAAACCGTAATTACGCAGTACACCTTCGGAAAAGTTTTCAAAAGACAGAGAATTTACCGAAGGACCACGGGCTATCTCGGCCAAACGCTGAGCCAGTCTTTGAAAGGACGGGTTACCCTCAATAAGATCTTTGCGGCCAAGATTAAGAATTACCTTATGCTTAACAGTACCGTTTTCACGGTAAGATTCAACCAGGCGGACATATTCGTAATTACCAGCTTTAACAACTTTTAAATGCATAGGATGCCCTCCAAAAGAAGTATCTCTATGCATATTGTACCATTATTAAATGCATATTTCCATACATTTCAAGGCTATGCATAAAATATTTTGTCCCTACGTTTTTGCGAAAATTAGAGATGCGACCCAGTATTTATGCGGGTTTGAGGGCTCTTATTGCTCTCCAACTGACAAACTCAGGAAAACAATTTGGGGAAGCCTTGGAGTCAAAAGTGGACCGGACGGTCTTGGAAAGCGTGGTTCTATTATTTTTTTGTGGTTGGTTGCCTTGAGCTTGTTTGTATAAAAACACTCCGTTTTTCTTGATTACTGCCTACCTGAAAGGAGGGAATACCATGAAATATGTTTATCCGGCTATTTTCACCCCGGAGAATAATGGCTATAATGTAGCAGTTCCCGACTTACCAGGTTGCTTCACCTGTGGAGACAGTCTGGAGGATGCTATTGATATGGCTCGCGATGCTATATCTATGTGGCTCTGTGACGCAGAAGATAAATCCGAAGAAATCCCCTCACCAAGTGATATAAATACTTTAACTCATGCCAATGATAGTTTCGTTACTCTAATTGACGTGGATACTGATACCTATCGAAAAGAGAACGATAATCGCGCTGTCAAGAAAACTCTCACTATACCTAACTGGTTAAATGTTAAAGCTGAAAAAGCAAATATTAACTTTTCTCAGGTTTTACAAAAAGCTTTAATAAAAGAGTTAAACTTGACATCTGGTAAAAGAAAGCAGTCATGATACCTGGCTGCTCTCTTTTTGCATAATAAAAAAATGCGAGCATTGATACCCTTACCAACCGGCTGTGGCCCGTAAAGCCCCGTGGTATTTTTGGGTGTTCGGATTGTTACGATTATCTTGCAGCGACCTTGTTGGTTGCTCTTATTTTTTGCTCATTTTTTGTTAAAGATTTTTTCCCATATATCCGATAATAAAAATAAATGCAACGGCTTTTCCATATCAAACGCTTAGACAAACGCTAAGAAAATTCTAAACTGGCTCAGAGTTTCAAAGTTAAATTCAGACCAACATGTTTTGCAATAAACACAGGAGGGAAAAAGCATGTCGACCATCAACCGGATCGGCGGGCTGGCGACGGGGATCGATATCGACCAGTGGGTGGCGGACCTGATGAAGGCCCACCGGGCGCCGCTGGACAAGATCAAGCAGGATAAGCAGATCTGGCAGTGGAAGCAGGAGGACTACCGCGCGATCAACTCCAGCCTGCTGGCGTTGCGGAATGAAGTCTTCAACCTGAAGTTACAGGGGACTTTTCAGGCGAAAACGGTAACTTCGAGCAACGAGAGCATTGTCACGGCGACAGCGGGGGCGTCAGCGGCGGCCACGACGTACCAGGTGAAAGTTGAGCGGCTGGCGACCGTGGCTACTAACAAGAGCCTGGGGGCGTTGTCGGGGCGGTCGCAGGTGATAGGTAATGCACTGAGCATACCAATTGATACAAGGGGGAAAAACCAGTTCAAATTGTCTTATGATGGTGGTTCGGCCGTAGAAATCGTGCTGACGGAGAAGAATTACGATGGGACGGCGGGAAACACCCTGAATGACCTGGTGGCGGACATCCAGGCTAAAATCGATGCTTCGTCCATCGGCGCAGGAAAAATAATTGTTTCACTGACCAGTGACAACCAGATCAAACTGGCGGCGACCGCCAAAAGTGATGGCACTATCCCATCGATTGTGGTCACGGATGGTACCACGCAAAATGCTCTACCAACTTTGGGATTATCCAATGGACAGACCTCAGTAGTGCAAACCGCGATTGATCCAACAGCTACCCTGTGGTCGCAGAAAGACAAGTTCGTCTCCAGTAACTTTGGTTGGAATGCTGAACATCAATTTACTTTTACCATTAACGGGCAGTCGTTCACCTTTGATGGTGACACCGCCACGCTGAATTCAGTCATCGCGGCCGTCAATGCAAATACGGCAGCGGGGGTGACGATGTTTTATGATGCTGGTACGGACAAAGTTGCCATTGCGACCACTAAAACAGGAAATAATCGAACGGGGGCAGAAATTGCCATAACCGGCAGTTTTCTCACTGATGTATTGCGGATAAATGAAGCCAACGAACAGGGCGGTCAGGATGCAAGTTTCGAGATCAACGGCCTCACGGGGATGACCAGTCACACCAATACTTACACCATCAACGGGGTGACGTTTAACTTCAAGGGGACGACCCCTGGTGGGTTTAACGGGACAGCCACTACGGTGACAGTGGCGAACAACCTTGATGCCGTGGTGAACTCGATCAAGAGTTTCGTGAGCAAATACAACGAGACGATCGCGACGATTAACAATAAGCTCAACGAAGAACGCTATCCTGACTATCGACCGCTGACCGATGCCCAGATCGAAGAAGGGAAACTCACCGATAAGCAGATTGACCAGTGGCAGGCCAAGGCGCGGAGCGGCCTGCTCAAAGGGGATACGCTCCTGAGTGGAGCGCTGACCAGCATGCGGACGGTGTTATCGAGCATTGTGTCTGGCCTGACGGGCCAGGTGACGGTTACCAACGGAACGCAGCAGATCACGACGGTGGCCAACCAGTTGAGCGTCATCCGCATCACCACCGGCACGTATGCGGAAAACGGCAAGCTCTACCTGAATGAAAGCCGGTTACGCGAGGCGCTGCAGTCGAACCCGGAGGCGGTAATGGAGCTTTTTACCCGGACCAAGGATGCCGCGGGTAATGAGATAACCGACAGCAAGCAAAAAGGGCTGGCGGTGCAGCTCTATGATGCCATCAACGCGGCTATCTCCCGGATTACAGCGCAGGCGGGTTCATCGAGTGCTCTGGTTGATACGAGCAGCATTGGCAAGACCCTTAAGTATATCGACCAGCGGATTTCCACGATGGAAGATCAGCTGAAAAAACTGGAAGACCGCTACTGGCGGCAGTTTACGGCGATGGAGAAGGCGATTGCGCGGCTGAACAACCAGAGCGCCTGGCTGGTTCAGCAGTTCGGAGGCGGAAGCCAGCAGTAAGTACACAGGTGAGTAATAAGCGGATAGGAATGGTGGTGAGTGAAATGCGGATTGAAAGCAGCAGTGCAGTGAATGAACAGGCCTTGACGAACCGTGCCAAAAGTAATGCTTTGCCCGAGATGGTTAAACCGGCGCTCATGCCGGTTGCAAACTTCGTACCAGAGCACACAGAAGAAGTCGAGAAGTCACAGCAGCCAAATATCGCGGAGGAGTCGTTGAGCAAGCTTTTAAAAGAAGCCGAGTATGAGCTCAACTTCCAGCTCAGCTTTTCGATCCATAAGGAAACCAACCGGGTGGTCGTCAAGGTGATCGACCCGGAATCCAACAAGGTATTGCGGCAGATTCCGCCGGAGGAACTGCTGGACCTGGCGGTTAAGCTTCAGGAGATGTTAGGGATCCTGATCGATAAGCGGGTATAAACCGATTTGGATCAGGCCAATTCCTGACAATAAATGGTGGAATCATGAAGGGGTGAGACAGTGTGTTGATGCCAAATAACGCCTACAACTTGTACAGAACCACCGCAGTGCAGACGGCCAGCCCGGGTAAGCTCCTCCTGATGCTTTACGACGGCCTGATTCTTTCCCTGAAACAGGCGAAAGAGGCGATCGGCGCGCAGAAACCCGCGGAGGCGCACCGCTATCTGGTCAAGAGCCAGGATATCATTGACGAACTGATCGTGACCTTGAATATGGATTACGAGATTTCAACCAATCTCTATCAGTTGTATGACTTCTGGAAGTATCAATTGATTCAGGCCAATATGAAGAAAGATGCCGCGTTGATCGACACCGTGCTTCCGATGGTGGTTGAGCTCCGGGAGACCTGGTCGGCGGTGGTGGAATCAACCCGGGGTGAGATGGCAGCGAAATAGCGGGAGTGACGAGGGAATTAAAACGGGTAACGGAGAAAATGCAGGAAGGTAAAGGTGTGCGGCCAGAAGGAGAAGGTGTAATGAAAGAACGGCTGGTGGTCTGGGAAAAAGCTTTGGCTCTGGCTCATCAATTGGCGGAGGCCACCCGGTTACTCGAGGAGCAGTTGGCGGCGGGACAGATCGAGGCTCTGGATGGGCTGCTGGATGCCCGGCAGCGGGTCATGTTCGAGCTTGACCAATTAAGAGCGGAGAACGGCATTCCGTCCTGGGTGGCGGAGGCAGGAACGGAGGAGAAGGTATCGACGGAGGTGCAAGAAATCAGGCAAAAAATTCAAGGCATTTTTGAGCAGGTCACCAGTCGGGACGAAGGGATCAGACGGGAAATGCAGAGCAAGCTGGCCGAGTGCCGGGATAACCTGGCGAACCTGCGGCGATTAAAGAAAGCTAGCCAGGCTTACCGGGCCGGCCCTGTCCTGCCCGAAGGAATTTTTGTCGACAGCAAGCGGTGACCTGACCCAGGCAGCGGACTGTTTTTATGGGCCAGGGCTTTAAATAGCCGTATGAGTTTCCGCTTTGGTGGTTGTGTTTCTAAGAAATATACCTGAAGTAAGTCAAACCAGCCTGTACACTGTTACAGGCTATTATTTTAATTTGCCAGTAGATTAAGCGCATTTTCCAAGATTTATCTTGTATTTTTTCACCTACAGAGTTATAATGTTGCTAAACTGAATTGCTTAGTACCCGGGAAGCAGTCTCAGCGGTTTGAGGTTCCAAACGGAATTCCCAGTCTACGCTTGCAGTGCAAAACCAGGTCGGCTAAGCAAGGGTAATTCTAAGAAGTGGGGGATTGATCCATGGCGTTTCAAGACAAAGTGCTGGTGTGTAAAGACTGCGGTAATGAATTTGTTTTTACCGCAGGCGAGCAGGAGTTTTATGCGGAGAAGGGGTTCGAGAACGAACCAGGCCGCTGTCGGGACTGTCGGGCGGCACGCCGTCAGAACCGTAATAACGGCCAGGCGAGCCGACCGCCGCGTGAACTTTTTCCAGCGGTTTGCGCAAACTGTGGCGTAGAAACAGAGGTACCTTTCAAACCGGTCAGCAATCGACCTGTCTATTGCCGAGATTGCTTCACCAACAGACAGTAGCTGTGGAATTTAGCGCCTGGGGGAGATTAAGCCTCCAGGCTTTTATTTTTCCGCGCAACAGCCAAAAACGAATAATGCGGGATTTTGACTGTAACTGAAGAACAGTGACAACTATTGATTCTCGCTTTTGCGGGTATTCGACGGGATTTTTGATTATGCACAGAAAAGTCCACAGATAAACTCCTTGAAAAACCACTTATTAACAGACTTATCCACATTGTCCACAGATTTTTTGGCCGGAAAGAAAGAATGTGCAGGTTGTTTTCGACAAATGAACGGGCGGACTTCGTTGGCGGCCGAGTAAAATTTCAGTAGGCACCAGAAGGGGATCAGCCCCCTGAAAAAGAAATGAGACCTCGCCCAAAAAAACACCCAAAGTCAAACTAAAGGAGTGTGAGGTCTCATGTTAAATATTCGCCAA